>CAZZVF010000243.1:0-5391 GCA_964657355.1 uncultured Buchnera sp. | reverse complement strand
CAGGACCGGCAAGGCAGGACGAAAATCCGCGCGCTAGGCCTCGCTTGCCTGGCCGCCTTCCTGGTGGCGCTGGTGGCCTTGCCACTCGCCGCCGCCGACCCGGCGCGCGCCGCATCCGGGGTGCCACTTTTCGACGCCCCACTGGCAGGCAGCGTGTTCGGCGCCGCCCTGGCGTTCACCGCGCCGCGCACGCTGGACGACACCACGCCCGAGATGCTGGCGATGTGGGGGCTGCACGGCATCACGGCACTCGATCCCGGCCTCGCCGTCGATCGTCGTGGCAAGCGGCTGGTTCTCACGAGTGGGAATCGCACGCTGTATGACCGTCCGGCACCCGATGCTGCCGAGGCAGCGACCTGGGGGCGCGCCATTGCCGAGCTCGACCGGAGTGCTGTGGCCAACTCGGCTCCGGTGCGGGCAGCCGGCACCCAGGGACTGATCCAGAATTTCTTTGATGAGCTCTTCAATCATCTGGATCCCTACTCGCGCTACGTTCCGCCTGCGCCGGCCGAAGAGGAGCGGGACAAGCTTTCGCTCGACGCCGGCGCCGGCTTGGGACTGCTGCGCAAGGGCCGTGCGGTGGTGGTGAGCGACGTGGTGCCGGGCGGTCCGGGCCAGGCGGCGGGCGTTCGCGTCGGAGACCGGCTGCTCTCGGTGGACGGCAAGCGGCTGCGCGGCGGGCTCGCAGGCGCGCAGGATCTGCTGTCGGGGCCGGATGGCACCACGCTCTCGGTCCACGTCCGCGGCCTCGACGGCGCGATGCGGCCGCTACGGCTTACCCTGGCCTACGTGCCGCCCGAGACCGTGTTCTCTGGCCGCGATGGCGCCATGCTGGTCATCCGGATCTCCTCCTTCACGTCCAACACCGCCGAGCGCCTGAGCCAGGCGATCGAAGCCGGGCTCGCCGCAGCACCACCGCCCGCAGCGATCGTGGTGGACCTGCGCGGCAACCGGGGCGGGCTGTTGCGGCAGGCGGTGACCAGCGTCGCCCTGCTTGCCGATCATGGCGTGATTGCCGCCACGGCCGGGCGTGATCCCGAGGCCACGCATGACTGGCGCATCGATGGCGGCGACCTGACGCATGGCCTGCCGGTCATCGTGCTGGTCGACGGGCGGACGGCGAGCGCGTCCGAAATCATGGCGGCGGCGCTGGCCGATCTCGGCCGGGGGGTGGTCGTCGGCAGCACGACTCTCGGCAAGGGATTGGTGCAGACACTGACGCGACTGCCGGATGGCGGAGAACTTTTCGTGACATGGAGCCGGGTGCTGGCGCCGCGCGGCTGGCCGATCCAGACGCTGGGCGTGATGCCGCAGGTCTGCACGAGCGGCGGCGCGGACGAGACGCAGAAGGCGCTCTCGGACCTGGCAGATGGGGACCTGGCGAACGCCAAGGCGCTCGCACGATCGCGCGCCGCGCGCGCACCGTTGCCAGTGGCCGAGGCGCTGGAGATCCGCGCTGCCTGCCCCGCCTCCGAAGGGCGCGACGAGGACATCGCCGCCGCCAAGTTTCTGGTGGCGCACCCGTCCGCCTACAAGGCAGCGCTGCTGCCGGAACCGAAGACCAAGGCCGGAGTCTCTTTGCCGTGAAGACGCTGGGCCATGAAAGCGCGGGCGGGCCCAGCGAGGCTGCCAGAACCGACGCGCTCTTGACCTTGGAGGCCGCGGGAAGCATTTTCCGCGCTTTCCGGCCGCCTTGCGGGGCTGGTCCCTTTGAGGTGCGTGATGGCCAAGACGAACACCGTCCAGATCAGGCTCGTGTCGAGCGCCGACACCGGGTATTTTTACGTGACGAAGAAGAACGCCCGGACCAAGACGACGAAGATGGAATTCAAAAAGTACGATCCGGTCGCGCGCAAGCACGTCGTCTTCAAAGAAGCCAAGATAAAGTAGCAGGCTTTCTAGAGCATCATCCGACCAGATGGGGTCATCCGTCGGATAAAGATGCTCGCTAAAACAAAGGGCTAGAGCATTTCCCGGCAGGCTTCCTGATCCAATAAGTTCGGAAAATGCTCTAGCCGCCACCCTGCCCGCTTGTGGCTCGGTTTTCTGTCGTTGCTAATCCTCACCGCGTGACTACGAGGCAGCCCATGGACGCAGACACCGTGCACCGCCGCGATGCCGCCAGCACGCTGCACTCCCGGACCAGTGGTGACGTTTCGAATGCCGGGCTGTTCTTCAAGCGCTGGCTTGCCAACCCGCTGCAGATGGGGTCGATCGTGCCATCGTCGCCCGCGCTGTGCCGGCGCGTCGTCGCACAGACACGCCTCAAACCTGACCAGGCCGTGCTCGAACTGGGTGCCGGCACCGGTGTGATCAGCAAGGCGTTGCTGGCGTCCGGGGTGCCTGCGGACAAGCTGTTCGTGGTCGAGATCGTCGGCTCCATGACGGACCATCTGCGGCAGGCGCTGCCCGGCGCGCACGTGATCCAGGGCGACGCCCGGCAGCTGCCCGATCTCATTCCGCGTGAGTGGCACGGCCGCATCGGCGCCGTCGTCTGCGGCATTCCGCTCGTGCTGCTGCCACTCGCCGAGCAGCGCCGCTTCATCGACGCGATCGATGCCGTGGCGCCGGGCGTAGGCTTCCTGCACTACAGCTACTGCGTGACGTCTCCCCTGCCTTGGAAGAAGCACCGGTTGATGCCCAGGCGCGAGGCCTGGACACCGCTGAATTTCCCACCTGCAAGCGTATGGCGTTATGTCCCGCTGACGAAAGAGGCGCCACGCACCGAAGTGGCTTGAGGTTGGCTAGAGCATCATCCGACCAGACGGGATCACCCGTCGGATAAAGTTGCTCGCTAAAACAAATAGCTAGAGCATTTTCCGGAGGCATCCTGATCCAATAAGGTCGGAAAATGCTCTAGCTGGGTTCAAGCGGCCAGATGCCCGGCTCCGATGCTGAGCATGCGGCCGAGACTCCGCGAAAAGGCGGCGGACATTCCGGTAGCGTCGAACGCCACTTCGAGGCTTCCATCACCCGGCGCAGAATTCGCTTCAAACACCACGCTGCAATCACCGCCATCCCGATCAAGGATCAGCGTGGCCTTGCTGCCTGGCGTAATGGCATGGCTAGCGGTGACCCTCGCACCGGCCGCAGCGATATCGACAATGCGGGATTCCTGCCGGACACCTTGAACGACGAGGGTGCAGGGCTCGTCGACTGGAATGTGTTTCTGCATCCGCCTATCGGCATCGGCCGTGGCCGTACGGATCGTTTTGACAATGTTGTTGCGTAGCCCGACGATGCTCTCGGCGACTGAGGCGGTTCCACTTCTGATCGTCTCGGCGCTCTCGCGAGTCGTCGAGGCGTCGCGCGACACCTCGCCGATACGGCGTGTCACGGTCTGAACGGACGCATTGTTGTGCGAGACGTTTCGCACAATCTCCTGGGTGGCGGCCGATTGTTCTTCCATAGCCGCCGCAATCCCGGTCGAGACCTGGGCCATCTCATCAATGGCCGCGCTGAGTTCAGTGAAAATCGAAACCGCGCTGTTGGTCGCTTCTTGAATCGCCGCGACCTGGCGCGAGATCTCCTCAGTCGAACGCGCAGTTTGCGCTGCAAGATTTTTTACTTCCGATGCGACGACGCTGAAGCCTCGCCCTGCCTCGCCGGCACGTGCGGCCTCGATGGTCGCGTTCAGCGCAAGCAGGTTCGTTTGTGCCGCAATCGAGCTGATCAGCTGCACGACGTCGCCAATGCGCATGGCGGCGCCCGACAGCGAGGCGATCCGTGCTCTGGCTTCCTCTCCCCGGCCAACGGCATGCAGAGAAATCGCACTCGAGCGTGCGATCTGCCCGGTTATCTCATGGATCGACGCTGAAAGCTCCTCGCTCGCCGCACCAACCGCCTGAGCGTTCGCCAGCGCGTCGTTGGCAGCCTGTGCTACACCATCGGCATTTTCGCTGACCCTCAACGTCATCGTCGCCACGCTGTCTGCCTGTTCGGCAATGCGCGCGGTGTCCTCACCGATTCGTCCCATGCCGTGACCGACGTCACGCTCGACGATCACGCCTATGTCCTGAACCGCCTGGCGGCGTTCCATGCCCACGCGGCGTTCGGCTTCGTTGCGCTCGTGCATTGCATAGGTCAGGCGCGCACGCATGGCTTTCAGCTGGCTCGCCAGCTGCCAGAATTCGGTCGCTGCAACCGCTCCGATGTCACGCTCCAGATCGTTTCGGGCGATGGCTTCGAGGCTTGCGCCGAGCTGGCGCAATGGCCGCTTGATGGAACCGAGCAGCATTCCGCCGCAGAGCAGCAGGCTCAAGGCGGCGCAGACGAACAGCCCGACCTGGCCCCACAGCACGAGGCCGAAAGTCCCGTCCCTATCCGCCACTCCAACATGCGATGAGGCAGCAAGATCGTACAGGGCGCGACTTGCATGGCTCATGCCCCAAAGTCCGGTCAGCGCGGTCGCCATTGTGAAAAAGATCGAGAGCGCCACGATAAAACCCAGCCTTATGGAAACGCTGGACCAGACTTGGGCAGCTTTGGCCTGGATCGTCCTTTGCACGATCTCGCCGTCGCGCAATGCGACTGTGCGGTCATTCGCCTGGCGCAGGCGCGCGTAGGCACGCTCCGCCGTGGCAACTTGCTGCCTAGTCGGTTTTGAACGGATCGAGATGTAACCGGTAACTGTTCCTGCTTCCACGACCGGCGTCACGTTGGCACGCACCCAGTAGAAATCGCCGTCCTTCGTGCGGTTTTTGACCAGGCCGTCCCACGGGCGGCCCGCCTTCACCGTCGACCACAAATTGGCGAAAGCCTCCTTCGGCATGGTCGGATGACGAACCAGATTGTGCGGTGCGCCTACCAGTTCTTCGAGCGTGAAACCGCTCACAGCGATGAAGGCCGTGTTGACGAAAGTGATGCGGCCTCCCGTATCGGTACGGGAAACGAGCGGCTCCCCATCAGGGATCTCAATTTCGTGATCGGTGACGGGCTCGTTCATACGCATCAGCGCTCTCCCCATCGCGTCCAGCTGCGACGTGGAGGCTTTAACCGCCGAGTACTAAAGAACGGCTAACCGTCAACGAGTTGCACCTTACCGCTTACCGTGCTGCGTCTTGCCGAACAGGTTCTCCCGCGCCTGGTCGCTCATGGCGACGGGCTGCTGCTGCTCCTTCATGAGTGCCATGCCGCGTTCCACGCCGGGCCGGGCCGAGACCGTCTGCAGCCAGCGCTTCACGTTCGCCGTCTCGCCGAGTTCTATGGCGTCGCGCTTCACGGCGGATGCGATCCAGGGATAGGTGATGATGTCGGCGATGGAATACTCGGCGCCGGCCAGGAACTCGGCTTCGGCCAGGCGCTTGTCCAGCACGCGCACGAGCCGGTTGCTCTCGTTGCGGTAGCGGTCGATCGCGTAGGGGATCTTCTCGGGCGCATAGGTGGCGAAGT
>CAZZVF010000242.1:0-5400 GCA_964657355.1 uncultured Buchnera sp. | reverse complement strand
CTGGAAATCGCCGCCCCGCTGGAAATCGTGGCTCTGCCAGGTTCGGGCCAGCCTGGGACTGCGGTACCGGACTCGCGATCCATGGCCATCGACCCACCCCCTCGAAGCACTCGCGCGGCCAACCCTTGGTAGAATGTTCAACCCAGGCGGCATAGAGGCCTGGCGCCACTTCTCCCCTGCACTCGACGGCACCTTCTGCCCGGTCTATGTCGAAGGGATGGTTCGACGGAATCCTAAGGTCGGCACACCCGCAAGGTTTGCCCGGCGGCGCAGCGACCCGATGCCCGCACCCAGTCGCACCACAAGCCGGGCGCGCGGATAGCCCGGTTTGCCGACACAACCCGGATCGTGAATGACGTGGCCAAGAAGGACAGGATACGTATATTGAAGAAGGACCGGATACGTATCGCGATCGCCGGGATCGGCAACTGCGCCAGCTCACTGATACAAGGCATCCACTACTATACGGCCGAGCGTTGCGCAGCGGGCGCCACCAGTTTGATGCACCCGTCCCTTGGCGGTTACCTGCCGTGCGACATAGAAGTCGTCGCCGCCTTCGACATCGATGCGCGCAAGGTCGGGCAGGATTTGAGCGAAGCCATCTTCGCCAAGCCGAATTGCACGAAGGTGTTCGACGCGGATATCCCGGCCTCCTGTGTCATCGTCAGGATGGGCCCCGTGCTCGATGGTCTCGCCGACCACATGGCCGAGCATCACCCCGACCGCACCATCGTGCGTTCGCAATCGACCGAACTGACCAGGGAGGCGGTCGTCGCGGAGCTCAGGCGCAGCGGCGCCGAGATCCTGTTGAACTACGTCCCCGTGGGGTCGGAGCAGGCAGCCCGTTTCTATGCACAATGCGCGCTCGATGCGGGAGTCGCCTTCATCAACAACATGCCGGTGTTCATCGCGAGCGATCCGGAGTTCGCGGCGCGATTTGCCGCCAAGACTATTCCGCTCATCGGCGACGACATCAAGTCGCAGCTCGGCGCCACCATCGTGCATCGCGTGCTGACGGATCTGTTCGCCAAGCGCGGCGTGCAGGTGAACCGCTCGTATCAGCTCAACACCGGCGGCAATACCGATTTTCTCAACATGAAGGACCAGGGCCGCCTCAAGTCGAAGAAGATCTCGAAGACCGAAGCGGTTCAGGCCGTCGCACAGCACCGCATGGAAGACGAGAATCTTCATGTCGGACCGAGCGATTACGTGCCGTGGCAGATGGATAACAAGATCTGCTTCCTCAGGATGGAAGGCAGCATTTTCGGCGACGTCCCGATGGAGCTCGAATTGCGCCTGTCGGTGCAGGACTCGCCGAATTCCGCCGGCGTGGTGATCGACATGATCCGGTGTTGCAAACTGGCCCTGCTCAACGGCATCGGTGGCCCGCTGGAAGGGCCGAGCGCGTATTTCTGCAAGCATCCGCCAAAGCAGTTCACCGACGATGTCGCCTATGAACTGACGGAAGACTTCATCCGCGACTGCACGACCGAGCGCGCGAGCGTGAAGCGTAACTCCGCTGCGCGATGAAATGCGTCATCGTCGCCGCCGGTCAGGGCATCCGGCTGCGCGATGGGGTGGAGCTTAAACCGCTCGTAAAGCTGGCCGGTGTTGCACTGATCGAGCACGTCATGGCGCGCGGACGCAAAGCGGGCGTGGACGAGTTTGTCGTTGTCGGTGGCTACAAGGGTGAGGAACTGCGCGCTGCCCTGGGCCCGATTGCCGGGCGGGCAGGCGTCGCCGCCACCTACGTGCACAATGCGGAGTGGGAGCGCGCCAACGGCGTGTCGCTGTTCACGGCGCGCGACCACCTGCACGACCCGTTCATGCTGACGATGTGCGACCACCTTTTCGACCCCGCGCTCGCGCGCGGCCTGCTCGATGCGGCAGTGGCATCCGCTGGCGTGACGCTGGCCGTCGACTACAAGATCGATGGCGACACGCACGATCCCGAAGACGTCACCAGGGTCGTCTGCCATGACAACCGGATCACCGCCATTGGCAAGGGCCTCCCCTTGTTCAATTGCTTCGACACAGGAGTCTTCCTGTGCGGCCCTGCAATGTTCGCGGCCCTCGAGCAAAGCCAGGCGGCGGGCGACGACAGCATCTCCGGTGCGATGCGCGTGCTGGCACAGCAAGGCGCCGCCTTCGGCCATGGCATAGGCGACAAACTCTGGATCGACGTCGATGACTTGGCGGCATTCCGCGCCGCGGAGATCATGCTCGAAACCGGCCAGCTGTGATGCCGCCGACGGCCGCGGTCCCGCCGACCACGGAGCCGGTGCGCCGGGTTGCCGACATCGAGGAGTTCACCAATGCCTGGGTGATCCATCCGATTTCCTTTCGGTTGACGCTGCTGTTTGCCAAAGCCGGCATCACGCCCAACGCGGTGTCGCTGACCGGCATGCTGTGCGGCATTGTCGCGGGCCTTTGCTACCACGAGTATCGCCACGCCGGCGCAGCCGTTGCGGGCTTCCTGCTCATGGTGGCGTGGCATGTGATGGACGGCGCGGACGGGCAGCTCGCGCGCCTGACGCGCTCGCACTCCGACACCGGCAAAGTGCTCGACGGCATCTGCGATTACGTCACCTTCACAGCCGTATACGTCGGTCTCGCTCTGGCGCTGCAACACCGCTACGGCGGCCGGATCTGGGCCGTCGTGGCACTGGCCGGAGCGTGCCACGCGGTGCAAGCCGCGGCGTACGAAGTGCAGCGGCAAGACTACGAAGTCTGGGGCTGCGGCAAGCGGGGTTCGCCTCCATCGGGCACACGGCAGCCGGCAACGATCGCTGCGACACCCTCCACGTTGCAACGCTTTTTCAGCCGGCTGGACGGCGTCTACATGGCGGTGCAACGCGCGGTCACAGGCGCCGGCGAGCCGTCACGCCGCAAGCTGGCAGCACTGTATGGCGCATCGCCGGGTCACGATGCGGAACTCAGCCTTCGGTATCGCACGGCATTCGCACCAGCCGTACGGCGATGGTCCATCTTATCGGCCAATTACCGCACGATCGCCATTTTCTTATTCGCCGTCCTGAACCGTCCGGCCGGCTACTTCGCTCTGGAAATGATCGGTGGCAGCACGGCGCTGGCACTTCTCGTGTTCGACCAGAACCGGCGCATCCGGCAGTTCGTCGTGAACCTGCCGCAACCACCTATTTAGTCAGCCCGTCTCGCAGACTGTCTAAAGCGCCGCCGGAACAACCAAATACCGAGAGCAAGAACGCCAACCGGGAGCGCCAGCGTCATTCCCGCGGGGCTCAGATGCAGAAGTAACCCGAGGCGGCTCGTGATCTGCTGCGCCAGCGAATAGGCAATCGAAAACGCCATCGCGCGGGTCAGATCCTGCGCCGTGCTTTGCGTCCGCGCCGGTTGGAACGCGATGGAAGCCACCAGCATCGTCATCGCAACCATCGCAATCGGAATGCTGACCAATCCCCAGAACGCCTGTTGCAGCCTGGAGGGATCCTGCCCGAACCGCTTGGCGGTCTGGATCTGCCGGTACAGCTCCGATGGCGGAATGCTGCCGATCGGCAGGAACAGGCTGCGCAGCAACGATGGCGTCAGGAACGCGTGCCATGCGAGACCGGCAGGATGATCCGTGGCGAACTGGCCGTCATGCACCGTCGTGCGGACCACGCCGGTGAGCGCCCAGTCGCCATTGGCACTAAATTTCGCCTGGTCCGCATGGATCAGGCTTGCGAGCGTTCCGTCGCCGGCGAATTCGTAGATCTCGACATTCTCTGCCCTGTCGCCGCTGCCGAGTTGTCGGACGCTGATATAGTCGCGCCCTTCATGTGCCCACACGCTGGTATCGGCAGGCTGCGGCGCCGATGCCAGTGCCGCACTGCGCTGTGCATAGGCCAGCCGCTCGCCCGGCGGGATGAGGAATTCCAACGTCGCAAGCAGGATCAGCGTCGCCGGCACGATGAGCAGCATGACCGAACGGATGATGCGCTGCTCGGAAACACCGAGGCTGCGCATCGCCGTCAACTCGGAATTGCGTACCAACGTGCCGAAGGCGACCAGCGATCCCAGCAGCATGGCGATGGGTGCCACCTCCAGCAGCCGCGACGGTGCGGTGAGCAGCATGTCGTCGAGCGCATTTGCAACGTTGTAGCTGCCCTGGCCGACCAGCCCGAGCCGCTCGACGAAATCGAACAGGCTCAACAGGGCGACCAGCGCGATTGCCACCAGCGCGATGGCGGACGCCGCAATGCGCATCACGTAGCCGTCGATGAGACTGACCAACGGCCGCCTGAACAGACGGACCGGGCGCCCGATTCGGGAGACGGTCGCCGTGTCCATTTCCGTCACGTGCGTGCGCGCAACCGGCGACCCGGAACCGACGCAGACAGCAACGTGAGAACGAGCAGGGTGAGCAGCACGGAAACCCACCAGATGCCCGGAAAGCGCGGAATGGAGCCGTGCTGTACCCAGGTTCGCGCCGCCGTGGAAAGCAGGTAATAGCCGAAGTAAATCAGGATTGCCGTGCTGAACTGCGATTGTTTTCCCTCGCGCCGGCGGACCCGGCTGAGCGGAATGGCGAGTAGCCCGAGCAGGAATGTGGAGAGCGGCGTGAAGAGGCGCCACTGGAATTCGGCGACGTCCTCCGGCGCGCTGGAACCGGCAAGATGCAAGGTGCGCGCGGCGACCGCGCTATACGCGGGCGAGGTGTCGATATGCCCGTTGGGATCGACGGTGACGCCCTCCGCGTATAGCGTCGAATCGGGATGCCGGATGCCATCGTGGAAGTCGTAGATATTGGCCTGTTCGAGGTAGACGTCCTGCTGCCCGTTCGGCGTCGCATCGGGCAGCGTCCACGCATTGCGCGCGAAAACGATGCGCGTGCGATCGCGATCGCGCAGCCGCACGAAAACATTGCGTGCCTTTTCGTCGCTGCCCGTCTTGCGGTCGAAAAACACCACGCGGTCGCCTTTGCCGGCGATGTAGAACGTGCCGGCCTGCATCCTGTCCACGTCGAGCAGCGTCGCCGCCGCGGTCGACAATTCGTGCAGCCTGCCATACGCCCAAGGCCGCACGAACAACGAAATGCTGCCGACCAGCACGGCGAGAATAGCCGACAGGGTCAGCACGGCGCGCATCGTGGTGATGCGGCGCACGCCCATCGCGGCCATCGCCGTGAACTCGCCGTCGTTGTGCAGCCGCGCGAACGAGACGAGCACCGACACGTAGAGCGACGCGGGTATCAGCACCTCCAGGGCGATGAGCGCCTTGAGACCGACGAGTTCGGCAATGATGCCGGGGGGCAACGCGCCATCCACCGCATCGGCCAGGAACACCGCCGCACTGTACGAGACGAACACGGCAAGCAGCACGCCGAGTATGGCTGCCAGCGGGTGCAGCACCTGGCGGAACAGATAGCGGTCGATGATCATG
>CAZZVF010000241.1:0-5415 GCA_964657355.1 uncultured Buchnera sp. | reverse complement strand
CGAGCCGTCGCGAATTCAAACGGCGGCTTGGGCCAGGGTTCCGGCGAGGTAGCGGGCTCGAGCCGCCGAGCGGCTGAGTTTGCCGGACGAGGTGTAGGGCAGCGTGTTCATGGGCACGAGCACGACGCGGCCTTCGACGCCGTGTTCGGAGCGCAGCGTGTCGCCGATGGCGGCCATCAGGCTCTCGCGGGTGCCGCGTTCGGGCATGGCGCGGGCTTCGGCGGCGAGGATGAGCACTTCCTGGCCGTCCTCCTCCACCGAAAAGGCGGCGACGTTACCGGTGCGGATTTCGGGGACGGACTGCTCGATGGTCCATTCGAGGTCCTGCGGCCAGATGTTGCGGCCGTTGATGATGATGAGGTCCTTGGCGCGTCCGGTGACGACGAGGGCGCCACACAGCCAGTAGCCGAGGTCGCCGGTGTCGAGCCAGCCTTCGGGCGACAGCACGGCGTCGGTTTCGGCGCCACGGCCGTCGTAGCCGCGCATCAGGCTGGGGCCGCGGGCGAGGATGCGGCCGACGCGGCGGTCGGGCAGTGCTGCGCCGTCGGCGCCGCGGACTTCGATGTCGTGCAGCGGGATCGGGATGCCGCAGAGCACGACGGTGCGGGCGCGCGGGGGGGCGCCCGGCACGTCGGAAGCGGGGGCGACTGCGATGCCGTCGTGTTCGAGGCGGTCGAGGTCCACCGTGTCGGTCTCCACGCCGCGGCCGACGGGCGCGAAGGTGATGGCCAGGGTGGCTTCGGCCATGCCGTAGCTCGGCAGGAAGGCGCGTGCGTCGAAGCCCCAGGGGGCGAAGGTGGCGGCGAAGCCTTCGAGCACGTGGGCGCGGATCATGTCGCCGCCGATGCCGGCGACGCGCCAGGACGACAGGTCGAGCCGGGAGCCGTTGCGATCGGTGAAGTTGGTGGTGGTGCGGGCGCGGCGCATGCAGAGGTCGAAGCCGAAGCTCGGGCTGTACGAGACGGTGCAGCCATTGGCGGAGATCAGCGACAGCCAGAGCAGCGGGCGGCGGGCGAAATCCGAGGTGGCGATGAGGTCGACGGTCATCTGGCCGGCAAGCGGGGTGAGCAGGAAGCCGACCAGGCCGAGGTCGTGGTAGAGCGGCAGCCAGGAGATGCCGCGGTCGGTCGGGCAGATTTCGAGGCCGTGGGCGAGCATGGAGGAGGCGTTGGCCATCAGGGCGCGGTGGTGCACCACGATGCCGAGCGGAAAGCGGGTGCTGCCGGAGGAGAATTGCAGGTAGGCGATGGAGTCCGGGTCGATCGTCGGCAGCGCTGCCTCGGCAAGCGGAGCGGGGGCGAGGGGTGCGTGGGCGAGGTCGGCGACGGCGCAGCAAAGGCGGATGCCGCCCGATTCCTGGTTGACGCCCCCCTGCCCGACCAGGGGTGCCAGCCAGGTGGCGAGATTGGCTGGCGCCAGCAGGGCGACGGCGCGGGCTTCGGCGGCGAGGCGGCCGACATGGGTGACGTAGGCATTGCGTCCGCCGAAGGTTGCGGGCAGTGGCAGCGGCGCCGGGATCAGGCCGGCGATCTGGCAGGCGAAGAAGGCGATGACGAAATCGGGCCGGGTTTCGGCGACGATGGCGATGCGTTCGCCCGCGGCGAAGCCGCTGCCGAGCAGGCGGCGGGCGAGCAGGCGGGCGGCATCCCGCAGGTCGCGGTAGCTCAGCGTGTCGGTGAGGTCGCCCTTGGCGGAGAAGAAGCTGAGGCCGGTATGGCCCTGTGCCGCGTAGTCCAGCGCGTCGAGAATGGTGGCGAAGGTGCCGAGACGCTGGGGGATGCCGCTGTCGGTGGGAACCAGGGTCTGTGCAGGGGGAGCGGGCTGGTCGATCTCGAGGGTTTGCAGCATTGCGGACAGGGACTCGGGGACAAGCTTGCGATTACGACCGGCCGTCATGCGGCGTCTCGCGGGGTCGGACAAGCGGCGGTCATGGCGTGGCGGCCTGGGCGCCGGCCGGAACAAGGGATTTTTCGTAGACGCGGTAGGTCTTGTAGGCGTGGCCGCCGGACGCTTCGGCAAGGTGGCGCATGGGACGATTGTCTTCCAGCACCCAGGACAGTTCGACGCGCCTGATGCCCATGGCGGCGGCTTCGCGCCGCATGGCGGCGACGACGTGCAGCGGCAGCAGGCGGCCGAGCAGGGTGCCGGACTGGCTGCGGCGGACGCCCATGAGGGGCACGCGGGCGGTTTTCACGCCGGCGATTTTGAGGCGCCACAGCAGCTTCGCCCAGCCGAACGGCAGCAGCTTGCCGGAGAGGTCGCGGATCGCCTCGTTGAGATTGGGCAGGCACAGGCCGAAAGCGGCGGGTTCGCCGTCGACGTCGGCGAACCAGACCAGGCGTTCGTGCAGCAGCGGCTTCAGGGCGTGCGCCATGTGGGCGACTTCGTCGCTGGTGATGGGCACGAAGCCCCAATGGCCGCTCCAGCCGTCGTTGTAGATGTCGACCAGGGCCTCGACGTCCTGCTGCAGGCGGCTGCGTCGGAGGCAGCGGAGGGTGACACGCGACGGCAGGCCGCGGGCGACGATGGCGGCGGCGGCGGCCGGCATCGGGACTTCGGTGTCGGCGATGTAGGCGAGCAGGTCGCGCGCCTTGACGTAGCCGAGCGCGCGGATGCGGGCGTCCACGGTGGGCGGGTCGTGCGGCATCATCAGCATCGGCGGGGTATCGAAGCCGTCGATCAGCAGGCCGCTTTCCTCGTTGATGGAGAGGCTGAACGGGCCCTGTACGCGGGTGACACCGCGCTGGTGGAGCCAGGTTTCGGCGGTTTCGAACAAGGCGGCGAAGATTGCCGGGTCGTCGATGGCGGCGAGCGAGCCGAAATGGCCGATCTGCCGGTCCGGGACGAGGTCGTCCTGCTGGGCGCTGATGCGGCCGACATCCTGGCCGTCGCGGCGGGCGATCCACAGTGCCACGGCGGCGTGGCGGAAGAACGGGTTGCCCTTGGCGGTGAGCGCATCGCGGCGTTCGGTGAAGAGTTGGGGCACGTAGTTCGGGTCGGCGGCGAACAGGGTCTGCGGCAGGCGGATAAAGCGGGCGAGTTGCGCCGGCGTGTTGACCTGGGTGATTTCGATGGGAGCGCGCGTCGCGGCCCGGCTGGAGGGTGGCCTGTTGGGCGCCAGGATGGCGGTGCTCAAGTTGCCGCACCTGCGCGTCCCGGCAGGCGCGGCGCGGTGGCGCGTTCGAAGGCGGGCGGGCGATCGCGCGGCGGGCCGCCGGAGAGTTCGGCGACCCATGGGAAGCGCGCGGCCTCGTCCAAATCGTAGCCGAGGTTGAACACGTGCGGCGAGCGCCGGCGGTCGCGGGCGGAGCCGTAGAACGTGCCGAGCAGGCGGTCCGGCATGAAGGAGGTGATGCCGTAATTGCCGTGTTCGTCGTGGAAATGGTGCATCAGATGCAGCTCCTTCATGCGGCGCAGCAGGCGGTTGCGCGGCTTGAAGTTGAGATGCTGGATGCAATGGGAGAATTCGTAGGCGCAGGTGATGAGCAGGCCGGCGGCGAGTGCGGCCGCACCCCCGCCCGGGCCGCCGACGAGCCAGCCGACCGGAACGGCGACCAGCGCGATGGTCGGCAGGGTGTTCAGCGGCGAGCCGAACAGCACGTCCATGCGGTGCGGATCCTGGTGGTGGTCGAAATGGATGCGCTTCCACAGCGGCGCCGTGAGGCGTGAGCGGTAGAGAAAGCGGCCGTGCAGGATGAAGCGGTGGATGGCGTACCAGGCGACCGGATAGACCAGCATCGTGGCGGCGGCGGCGGCGAGCGGACGCCCTAGGCCGGCGCTGGTGCGTGCGGCCACGGCGGTGCTGAGGGCGGCGCAGACGAGATAGAGATGGATGGCGGGATGCGACGCGTAGGCGCGCGCCAGGCCGCTCAGGCTCATCCTGCCCAGGTCGAAGCTGCGGCCATCCCTGAACCAACGCGCGTACATGCTGAGTCCCGGCTGCCTTTCGCGTGCAGTCGCGGGTGCGCGGCTGTCAAGTCAACGACATTATGAGGTGCGTTGTTATGAATGCAACGCCGCACGGCTCGGGTTGGCCCTATTCGGCGGCTTCCCTGACGCCCTGCAAGGTAGCGTCGGGCTGCGTGGCTGGCACGACTCCGAGGTCGGTGCCGATGGCGGTGATGACCGCGATGGCGTGGGCGATCTGTGCCTGCGTGTGGGCGGCGGTGACGCTGGTGCGCAGCAGCGACTGGTTGCCTGGGGTGGCGGGCGGCAAAGCCAGGTTCACGTAGATGCCGGCATCGAGCAAGCGGTTCCAGAATGTGGCGGCGATGGCCCTGGCGTGATTGGGGCCTTGCGGCGGGACGGGCATACGGAGCGAGACGATCGGGCTGATTGCGGGGCCAAGCAGGAAGCCTGCCCGGGTCAGGCCGTCATGCAATGCGGTGGCGTTGGCCATCAGGCGGGTGCGGAGTTCGGGGCGGGCCTGCAGGATTTCGAGCGCCTGGGAGACGCCGGCGACGGTGGCGGGCGGCAGCGAGGCGGTGAACATGTAGGCGCGCGAGGCGACGCGCAGGATGGGAAAGTCCGGGTGGTTGGAGGCGCAGAAGCCGCCGATGCCGCCGAGGCTCTTGCTGAAGGTGCCGAGGACGAAATCGACGTCGTTCTCGATGCCCTGGAGTTCGGCCAGGCCGCGGCCGTGTTCGCCGAGCACGCCGAGCGAATGGGCTTCGTCGACCAGCAGCCAGGCGCCGGTCTCGCGCTTCAGCGCGGCGATTTCGCACAGCGGGGCGAGGTCGCCGAGCATGCTGTAGATGCCTTCGACGACGATCAGCTTTTCGCCAGGCTGGCTGGCGAGCAGGCGCAGGCGGCGGTACAGGTCGTCGGGGTCGTTGTGGCGGAAGCGGGTGACCTGGGCGGCGCTGAGCCGGGCGCCGTCGTAGATGCTGGCATGGCCGTCGGCGTCGAGCAGCAGGTGGTCGTCGCGGCCGGCGAGTGCGGGCAGCATGCCGGCATTGGCCTGGTAGCCGGTGGTGAAGACGATGGCGTCGCGCTTGCCGAGGAAGCGGGCGATTTTGGCCTCGAGCAGGGCATGGGCGTCGTAGGTGCCGTTGGCGATGCGCGAGCCGCTGGTGCCGGTGCCGCTGGCCTGGAGTGCCGCGACGGAGGCGGCAACACAGGACGGCTCGAACGTCATGCCGAGGTAGTTGTTGCTGCCGAACAGCACAATGTCGCGGCCCTCCAGGCGCGCCTCGGTGGGCGAGAGGACCTCGTCGAACTTCACCGTGAAGGGATCGCGCCCGGCGCCCAGCAGCGTGGCGCGGGCCTGGATCAGGTCCTGGTATTTAGCGAGCATGGCGCTGAGCGGGCATTATGGGGTCCTGGTGGCCGGCGGATGGAGTGCGCGCAGCTGGTCTGTGCACAGTCAGGCGGGGTGGCGTTCGGCGGCAGGGTGTTCGGCGGCGAGGCGTTGGG
>CAZZVF010000240.1:0-5430 GCA_964657355.1 uncultured Buchnera sp. | reverse complement strand
CCGTGTGGCACCCGGATTTGCTGGACGTTGTTGCTGGCAAGCTGCTTGCAATAGCTGAGCTTGAGCGGCGCTCGCGATGGCGCCTGTATCAGGAGGGTTCCGAAATGTCCGCGACCACCCAATCACTCACGCCAGCCTTCCAGCCGAGCAGCCTCAGTTCGAACGCCCGCGACATCATCAACGCCTACAGCCAATGCCGGATCAATGCTGGCTCCGATCTCAGTCCGGAGGCAGAAGCGGATTCGGACGCAGCCGTTTTTGTTCTGAAGCTGGCAACAACAGGGTCCGACCGGGGAGTTCACCTCGTCGGTTCGCCGGTGCCCTGCGAGCCGCCCGTCGAACATCGCCGCAAGGAATTCCATTGGCTGCTGCTTGCCATGCCGTCGAGCAGCACGGTGCACACATTCAGCGCCGCATGCGACCTGTGGCGGTGGGTCGGCTTCGAATGGCGCAGCGTGACCGTGCCGGGCGCCGTGTTCGCGCCCGAGGAACTATACGCGCAAGGCTGGCGGTATTGCGGCCCGTGCATCCAGAAGGTCGTGCGCGTCGACGTTCTGCCCGCACCGTCCGGCGTCGAACGGGCGCGCTGGGAGGCGTCCTGCGGCGCGCTGAAGTGAGCGGTGTCGATCATCGTTCGGCGCTAACGATGACGGAGCCGAGGATGAGCGCTGCGCCGGCGAGCGCCATCGTTCCCATGCGTTCGCCGGCAAGGGCCCCGAACAGCCCGGCCCACACCGGTTCCATGGTGTAGATCAGCGTCGCGCGTGCGGGGTTCACGCTGCGTTGCGCCCAGTTTACCGCAATCTGCAGGCAGGCGCTGGCACAACCCAGGCCGAGCGCCGCCAGCACCCACGGCGCTCGCAGGGGCGGAAGGGCGGTCCCGGTGGCCAACGCCAATGCAAGACACAGCACGCTAAGCACGAAACATTCGACGATTGCGAGACGCCGGGGGTCGGTGCGGCCGGCGAACACGCCGACGAGCAGAATTTCCGCGGCGATGGCAAACGCTCCGGCGAGAACCAGCAGTTGCGGCAAGACGGCCGAGCCCGATTGCCGCCCTGCCATGAGCACCAGCCCCGCACAGGCCAGGCCAAGCCCGATCCAGACGTGCCGCCCCGGCATACGGCGCAGCACGAGCAGCTGCAGCACCGGAACGACAGGCACATACAGCGCCGAAATGAACGCGGCGCGTCCGCTGTCGATGCCGCGATGCATGGCGATCGCCTGCAGGGTGTAGCCGCCGAGCATGGCCACGCCGAGGGCCAACCCGGCGCGCATTTCGATGGCGCTCAGCCGGTGGAGTGCCGGCCTGGTCAGCAATGTCACTGCCGCGGACGCCGTCATGAAGCGGCACGCCACGAAGATCAGCGGCGACACGCCTTGCACGGCGGCGCGCGTGATGACGAAGCTGGCGCCCCACACGAGTGTCGCCAGCACCAGCACGATGGTCGGCGCATGGCGGTTGGCGAACAGGCGCCGGATTGCAATCACGGATGTGGGGTCAGGGGTGTGCGATCCGGCCGCCGGGCATCGCAGTGGTAACGCCGGTCGTACCGGGAAAACTCAACGGCCACCCGGCTGAGACGCGTACTGCAAGGTAGCCGAAACATTGTGCCTCGAGCGCGTCGCCGTCCCAGCCGACAGCTTCCACCGGCGCCACGATGTTGCCGAACGCGGCTTCCAGAGCGGCCATGATGGCAGGATTGCACCGGCCGCCGCCGGTGACGAGCACGCGTTCGGGTGTTCCGGGCAGCGGTGTCGCCGCCACGGCGCGCGCCGTGAAGGCGGCCAGGGTTGCGGCACCGTCTTCAGGCGAAAGGCCTGCAACCGCGTCGAGTGCACCCGCAAAATCCTGCCTGTCGAGCGATTTCGGTGGTGGCAGGGCGAAGAACGGGTGCGCCAGCAAACGCTGCAGGATCGTCTCGTCGGCGTGCCCCGCCAGCGCCAGCCTGCCGTCACGGTCGATCGGCTCGCCGGTATGGTGCTGCGCCCAATCGTCCAGCAGCGCGCAGCCCGGGCCGGTGTCGCAGGCCAGCAGCTCGTTCTCGCCGATCCAGGTGAGGTTCGCCACCCCGCCGATGTTCAACACCAGCAACGGCTGCGACAGCCCGGCGGCCAGTGCGGCATGGAACGCCGGCACGAACGGTGCGCCTTGGCCTCCGGCCGCCACATCCGCGCTGCGGAAGTCGAATGCGACCGGCAGCCCGGTCTCTCGCGCGAGACGGGGTGCATCGCCGATCTGCCAGGTGCGCCGTTCCGCCGGCCGGTGCAGGATCGTCTGCCCGTGAAAGCCGATCATCTCAGCCGGCCACTCGAGCGCCCGGACCGCCTGGCCATGCGCCTCTGTAAGCTGCCGCTCCGTCTCGCGCAGCAACGGATCGTCAGCCGCCAGTGCGTCGGCCCGATCGATCAGCCGTCGCAGATCCGCGCGAAGTTCCGGTTCGTAAGGCAACGTCCTCCGCGGTCCGAACGCCTGCACCGTCTCGCCGTCGGTTTCGATCGCGGCGGCGTCCACCCCGTCCAGCGACGTGCCGCTCATCAGCCCAATGACGCGCACCGCTTCTCATCCTTCCTCGCAGCTACTATTGCGGCACCCGATCCTTGGAACCCGTCACCATGTCCAGCGACTTTCTAGCAGAGGCCCAGGCGCGCGGCTTCGTCCACCAGTGCACCGACGACGCGGGCCTCGCCGCAGCGCTCGATGCCGGGCGCGTCTCGGCCTATATCGGCTTCGACTGCACTGCGGACAGCCTCCACGTCGGTAGCCTGGTTTCCATCATGCTGTTGCGCCTGCTGCAGAAGCACGGTCACCGCCCCGTCGTGCTCATGGGCGGCGGCACCACCCTCATCGGTGATCCGTCCGGCAAGGATGAAAGCCGCCAGATGCTGACGGACGAGGCCATCGCCGCCAACATGGCCGGCATCCAACGAGCCTTCGCCCACTACCTCGCGTTCGGCGGCGATGAAGCGGTCATGGCCAACAATGCCGATTGGCTGGACGCTCTCGGCTACATTCCTCTCCTGCGCGAAATCGGGCCGCATTTCACCGTTAACCGCATGCTCACCATGGACAGCGTAAAGCTGCGCCTAGAGCGTGAGCAGCCGCTGACGTTCCTCGAATTCAACTACATGATCCTGCAGAGCTACGATTTTCGTGAGCTCAACCGTCGCATGGGCGTCACCCTGCAGATGGGCGGATCCGATCAGTGGGGAAACATCGTCTCGGGCGTCGACCTCGTGCGCCGCACTGATGCCAAGCAGGTGTTCGGCCTTACCACGCCGCTCATTACCACCTCGTCCGGCGCCAAGATGGGCAAGTCGGCCAAAGGCGCCGTGTGGCTGAACGCCGAGCGGCTCGGCGCTTACGATTTCTGGCAATTCTGGCGCAACACGGAGGACGCCGATGTCGGGCGTTTCCTGCGCCTGTTCACCGAGCTGGCGCTGACCGAGATCGATCGGCTGGAAAAGCTCGGGGGTGCCGAAATCAACGAGGCCAAGAAGGTGCTGGCGACGGAAGCGACAGCATTGCTGCACGGGCGCGACGCTGCCGGTCAGGCGGCGGAAACGGCGCGCTCCACGTTCGAGCAGGGCAGTGCGGCCGAAAACCTGCCGACAATCTTCGTGGACCAAGCGGCGCTCGCGGCCGGCATCCCGGTCATAAAGCTGCTCACCGATGCGGGCCTTGCCGCCAGCAACTCCGAGGCCCGGCGCCTGATCCGCGGCGGCGGGGCGCGGGTGAACGATCGGGCGGTGTCGGACGAGGCGGCGAGCGTCGACACAGGGGCGCTGCGGGACGGCGCGGTAAAGCTCTCGGCCGGAAAGAAGCAGCACCGGCTGATAAAGCCAGCTTAGGCGCGCCGCGGCTCCCGCCGACGCTCGACCCGGCTTGCGAGCTGGTTCACCACCCTCTCGAGTGCAGTCAGGTGGAACGGTTTCTGCAGGGTGGGCGCATCGCCATAGCCGGGTGTGAGGCTGGATGAGCCGTAGCCAGTCACGAAGGCGAACGGCACGCCGAGCTGCACCATGCGATCCGCCACCGGGTAGCCGCTCTGGCCGAAGCTGAGGTTCACGTCGAGCAGTGCCGCGTCGATGTGTCCGTCATCCAGCCGGGCGAGCGCGTCGGCGACGTTCGAAACGGGCCCGACCACGGCGCAGCCGATCTCTGTCAGCATGTCCTCGAGTAACATGGCGACCATCATCTCGTCGTCGACAACCAGCAGACGGAGGTCCCTGTTGTTCGATCCCAGCACGCGGCCATCATCCAATCGCTTCAATACTTTTACTCTTCGCCATCAGGATCGTCGACTTCACTACGCTGATCTGCCGTTCCGGGTTGCCGTTGCACAGGATAGCGCGGCGTTGATGCATCAGGTCTCCACAAAAAAAGGGTTTTGAACAAGGCTTTGCACGCGGTCGTTGTTATTGGCCCGCAACACGGGCAAAGCTCCGGTTGTCTTCCGGAGGCGGTTCAATGGCGGCGCGCCCGGTCATCGCCAGGGTCATGTTTGCGGCCAGGCCCCCGTCGTCGAGGGTCTTGTCGGCGTGTTGGGCGCTTGGTCAGGCGCCGCGTTGGCTTGCCCTTCTTCTGCTGTGTACGCTGGCATCCTGCGGCGGACGGCGGCTTTCAGGCGGCGGGTCGTACCCGCATTACGCGTCGCCAGGTTCGCCCAGCGATCCGTGGGGACCGTTCATCCACGAGGCATCGGGCCGCTACGGCGTGCCGGAACGCTGGATACGCGAGGTGATGCGGCAGGAATCCGGCGGCCACCAGTATCTGCACGGCCAGCCGATCACGTCCGACGCCGGTGCGGCGGGGCTGATGCAGCTGATGCCGGCCACCTACGCGGAATTGCGCGGCCGCTACGGTCTGGGCGACGACCCCTACGACCCGCACGACAACATCATGGCCGGAACCGCCTATATCGGCGAGCTCTACAAATCGTATGGGTCGCCCGCCTTCCTGGCCGCCTACAATGCCGGGCCTCACCGTCTCGAAGCCTACATGGCGGGCGGCAGCGCGTTGCCGAACCAGACGGTGGACTACCTCGCCTCCATCGCGCCGAGACTCGGCAACGACCGCCCGATGAGCGGGCCACTCGCCGCCTATGCCGATGGCGGCCAGGCGATCGAGGTGGCGCAGGCCGAACCGGTCCAGTCCGCGCCCGAGTTGCCGCCGCCCAAGCCACCGGCGCCCGTGTTCAGGCCACCCTCGGCTTATGTTCCGCATGATTTCGTCAGGCCTCCGCGTCCCGGTTGCTGGCAGGATCCGAACGCAGCCTACGATCCGGATGCGCCGTGCCAGTCGCCGCCGCCGGTCTCGCCGCCCGCCCCGCAGCCGCAAAGGCTGGCAGAGGCAGAACCCGGCCCCGCTTCTGCTGGCGGCACCGTGCCCGGAGCCACCTTGTGGGGGAGCGGGTCCGCGGCTCCGCC
>CAZZVF010000239.1:0-5437 GCA_964657355.1 uncultured Buchnera sp. | reverse complement strand
GGCGGGTCCGGCAGGGCGAGTGCCCCTTCAAGGCGCGGGGCGGGCAGTTCCTCGGTTTCGACCCGCGGTGTGATCCTTGGCATTGGCGGACCGGGCTGCGTGGTGACCTGTGGGGCGCGTGTCTGGCTCACAGCACATCCTCCAGCATGAAACCGAGCAGGCGATCGAGGCCGATATTGGGCACGCCGGAGCGGCCACCATCGGGCAGGCGCATGGGTTCGAACTCCGGCAGCGCCAGAAACGGATGCTCCCAGAACTCGGCGTCGGGCGGGCGGTCAGGCACCTCGCCGGGATAGGACTTGGTATAGACGCTCTGGCCGAGCACGCGGCCGCGCACGGCGGAGACCGGCCGGCCTTCCAGCGTCCAGACGAAATCCTCCGTGCAGCGCACCGAGGCGATGGCGAAATGCGCTGTCTTGACCGAGCCTTCCGGCACCCTGGTCAGTGCCTTCATCAGCGCCGCGAGGTTGCCGCGCTGCCGGTCGGCCACATGGTCGGCCTTGGTGGCGGCGAAGGCGACCCGGGTGATAATGCGCGGCGGCAGCTTGAGTGCCGCCAGTGCCGCGAAGGCCTGCAACCAGGAGAACTCCCAGCGCAGCGATCCGGCCGCCGCCGACAGCGCAGCGCTGGTGTCGGCAAACGCCGCCTCGCCGGCGTGCAGGGCGGAGAGCACGTCGGCCAGCACGACGAGGCGATCCACTTCGGCGAACAGCGGCGAGGCCATGTCGCGGCGCACCGCTTCGACATAGGCGTCGTAGCGTTTGGCGAGCAGGCCGGCGAAGGCGCCCTCGCTGCGCACCGGGAAGAACTCCAGCCACGGCGGTTCGGGGCCCGGTGCCGGCATCAGGTGGCGGCCGGGCTGCAGGAACGCCATGCCGGCCTCGCGCAGGGTGGTCAGTGTGTCGCGATAGAGCTTGGTGCCAGCGCGGGCGAGCGCCTCGTCGGCTGCGGCACGGGCCGGAATGCCGCCGACGAAGGACAGGAAAGCGGCCGCCTGGGGCATGGCTTCGAGGCGGCGCAGCATGCCGCCCGACCATGCGCCAAAATTCTGGCCGAGCAGAGGGAGGTCGATCAGCCACTCGCCGGGGTAGTCGAGGAATTCGAGGCGGATGGTGCGGGCCGGCAGCAGCCCGCGGTTGACGGTCGCGGTGAGTGCCAGCAGCGAGACGGCGTTGGTGCGTTCCGGCCAGGACGGCGGATCGGCCGCGAGCGACGCGAGATGGCGCGCCTGGTCGAAGCGCGGCACGTCCGTGGCGCCGAGCGGTGCGAGGGCGAAGCGCGGCTGCGGGCGGGCCAGCAGGGCGGCCGCGACCGAGGTCAGGAATGCCGTCTTGCCGGCGCGCGACAGGCCGGTGACTCCGATGCGGACCGTGTTCGTGCCGAATGGCCACAGGCTGGAGCCGCGCCCAGTCAGGGGGGCCAACCCAGCTTCCGCGACGCGTTGCAGGCCGCCGCCGAGTTCGCCGAGGATGCTCACGCGCCGCGATCCGGCGCCTTACTTCCGCTCGATCAGCTCGACCTTGTAGCCGTCCGGATCTTCCACGAAGGCGATCACCGTGGTGCCGAACTTCACCGGGCCTGCCTCGCGCGTCACCTTGCCACCGCCCTCGCGGACATGCTCGCAGGCCGCCGCCACGTCGGGCACACCGACGGCGAGGTGGCCGAATGCGTTGCCCAGATCGTACGGGCCTTCCTGGTCCCAGTTATGGGTCAGCTCGATTTCAGCCTGGCCTTCGGCATTGCTGGCGTAACCCAGGAACACCAACGTGTAGCGGCCTGCTTCGACGACGCTGCGGCGCAGCTCGTGCATGCCGAGCAGCGAACTATAGAACGAGATGCTGCGGTCGAGATCGCGAACCCGCAGCATGGTGTGCAGAAACTGGCCCATTCGGTGCTCCATCATCTCGCCGCAACATCGGGATCGATGCCGAGCAGGAAAAGCCCTGTCCGGTCGGCCTCGGCGATACAGGCGGCGCGGTCGGTGAGCAATGTTCCGCCGGCTTCGAAGGCGACGCCGCGCAGGCCGGCCTCGGCGGCGGCGGTCAGTGTGTCGGGCCCGATGGCGGGCATGTCGGCGCGGCGGTCCTGCCCCGGTTTGCACAGTTTCACCAGCACGCCGCCCGGCGCCGGCAGCTTCAGGTCGCGGCACCGGGCCAGCATTCGGTCGGTGCCCTCGATAGCTTCGACGGCGAGCACGGAGCCCATCTGCACGACGCAGCCCTGCCCGACATCGACCCTGCCGAGGGCGCGCACGACGTCGACACCGCGCGCGATGTCCGCCAGCGCCGCCTCGTCGGCTGCGACCGCGCCGAGCCGCCCCTTGGGGCCGACCGCCTCTGTCAGTACTTCATGCGCGCCGATCACCCGGAAGCCCTCTTCGGCGAGCACCCGCACGACGGCAGCCAGGATGCCGTCGTCGCCCCCGAAGGCGGCGCGTCCGATCCTGGCAAGGATTTTGGCGCCTTCGGCATCCGGCCGCAGCGTGAACAACGAAGGGCGCCGCACCGGTCCCACCAGCACGATGTCCCGGCAACGATGCGCCCGCAGCAGGGACAGAATACGGCCGGCCGCGCCGACCCGGACGAATTCGTGCGGGAACGGGGCGACGATTTCGGGCTCGGCGAAATCCTCGAACGCGACGACGAACACCAAGCGGCCGGCGGCGATCGCCGCTTCGGCGACGCGCCCGGGGAAGGGTCCGCCGCCGGCCAGGATACCCAGCCTATTTGTTTCGCTTTCAGGTTCCATGGACGGAACCGTGGAAAGCTCGCGGCGTATTTACTAGGATGCTATGCAACCCCCGGTTGAACGAAACGAAATTCTTTGTTGCAGCCTACAAGATCACGAGAAAATGATTAATTTCCCTTGCACTCACAAACTTGTGAGCATACTTCTGTGGCACCGCAAAACGCGGGAAACTTGAAAGCTAGCCCGATGGAAGAGGACGAAAACGCCGTGTTAGCCAGCCCGACTGGTATTATCGGCTGCCTACGCCTGCTCGCCGAAGAAGCTGCGACATTGAAGCTCTATCAGACCGTCGAGGCGATCATCGAAGCATTGGATACCGCCTCACGCGAATGCAACGCGCAGTTCCGGACGTGTGAAGACGACTGCCGCGCCATGAGCGAGGCCGTGCGCATCCACTAGAGCTTGTTGCCGATCAAAGTGGATCGGAAACAAGCTCTAGCTGTTTGTTTTGCCGAGCATCTTTATCGAAAGATTATCCGGTTCGGTCGAATGATGCTCAAGAGCCTTCCACCTCGATAGCCTGAAGCCCAACGAGAGCCTGAAGCCCAACGCCCGCACCCGAAGCGGCCTAGGATTCGTCGTCCTCAGCCCGCTGGCGTGACGCCCTGATGAGGCCCCGCCTGCTTGGCGCCTCGATGAACGCCAACATCTCCGCAACCAACGCCTCGCCGCGGTTCTGCGAGCCATCGCCCTGTGCCCCCGCTTCCGCCGGGGCGGCATCTCCCCGCGCAAGGTAACCGGCGCCTGCACGCAGTTCCGCGAGGCGGTCGGCAAACACGCCCTCATTGTGGCCGCCTGCCGGAAACAATGTGCGGAATGCGGAGCGCAGCCGGTGCAACCCGGGGCGATCGACGCCGCGCCGCCGCAGCCCGATGACATTGAGGCCGGTCAGCCTGGCACGGTTGCCCATCACGGTGCCGAACGGGATGACGTCCGCCTCGACGCCGGATACGCCGCCCACCATGGCGCCGCGTCCGATCCGGACGAACTGGTGCAACGCGGAGGCGCCGCCGATCACCGCGCCGTCGCCGATCGTGACATGGCCGCCCATGACGACGTTGTTGGCCACGATCACGCCATCGCCCAGCGTGCAATCATGCGCCACGTGAACCACCGCCATCAGCAGGCAGTCGGCACCGACGCGGGTGACGCCCGTGCCGCCGGCCGTGCCGCGATGGATCGTGCAGTGTTCACGCAACTGGGTTCGCGGGCCGATCACCGTCTCGGTCGGTTCGCCCTTGTATTTCAGGTCCTGTGGCGGCAGGCCGACCGTGCAGAACGGGTAGAGCACCGCGCCCTCCCCGATCGTGGTATGTCCGTCCAGCACGACGTGGCTGACCAGCCGCGCTCCGGCATGGACCACGACATCGGGCCCGACGCTGCACCACGGCCCGATCACCGCGTCGGCCGCCACCCGGGCGCCGGGTGCCACGATGGCGCTCGGGTGGATGTTTGGCGGACTGGTTGTCGCAGGCAACAGGATCTCGGCGGCTTGGTCCATGAGGTTTTTCCGACTCGCGATTGCGTCAGGCCGCATCCGGCAGGCTAGAGAAGCGCCGGACGAGCGCCAATCAAGCCATCTTGCACTCCGTTACCGGAGCGTCCGGTTGAGCAACGAGCGAATGTCCGCTGCCCGGCTCGGGGGGGGCTACTCGGCGTGGTCCATGATCATGGCGCTGTAGGTGGCTTCCGCGACCGACACGCCGTCCACCCGGGCGATGGCCGAGAACTTCCAGACGTTGCCGCGCCGCCGCTCGCGCGTGATGTGGATACGGAGCTGGTCGCCCGGCACCACCGGCCGGCGGAATTTGGCGCCCTCGATCGTCATGAAATAGACCAGCTTGCCGGCCGCCTGCGGCCCGAGCGATTCGACCACCAGCACCGCGGCGGTCTGCGCCATGCACTCGATGATGAGCACGCCTGGCATCACCGGATGATTCGGGAAATGGCCCTGGAAGAAGTTCTCGTTGACGGTGACGTTCTTGATGCCGACGGCGGACTCGTTCGGCACCACCTCGATCATCCGGTCGAGCAGCAGCATCGGGTAGCGATGCGGGATCGCGTGCATGATGCGCGCGATGTCGATCGCGTCGATGCGCTTGCCAGCGGCAGCACTCTCCGCTGCCGTCCGCGTGGAGCCTGCGCCGGAAGGACGGGAGGGGCCGGAGCCAAGGTTCTCGAGCGCGCTCACCCGGCCGGCCGCCGGATCTTTGGTGTCGGGGTTCGTTCCATCCATGGCGTTCAGCCCGTGATCCTCTCGTCCTGAGCGTCTTGTGTGTCCGGCTTTGGTGGATCGCGCCGGGCGAGCTTGCGCAGGACTGCAACGTTGCGGAAGAACTCGCGTATCGGCAAGGCGGGACTGCCGATCACATCCGATCCGGCGGCCACGTCGGCTATGACGCCCGCCTGTGCGCCGATCCTGGCCTTGGCGCCGATGCGAAGATGGCCTGCCACGCCGGATTGCGCGCCGAGCTGGACGAAATCGCCGAGCTCCGCCGAACCCGCGATGCCGGCCTGGCCGGCGGCGACGCAGAGTTTGCCTGTGCGCACGTTGTGGCCGATCTGCACGAGATTATCGATGCGCGAGCCGGCGCCGATCAGCGTGTCGTGCGAGGCGCCGCGGTCCACCGTGGCATTCGCGCCGATTTCGACATCGTCCTGCAGGATCACCCGGCCGAGCTGCGGCACG
>CAZZVF010000238.1:0-5454 GCA_964657355.1 uncultured Buchnera sp. | reverse complement strand
CCCGCTGGACCGGCACCAAAAGGTGCCTCTGACTCGCCGTCCCACATTCTCAAACGGTCTCTTAGTCCCTCAAGGCAATTCCGTTCATTCCGTGGTGGCTTACCCGTGATGGGACCCTCCAGGTCGACCCGCAAAGGACCGTGTGACATGAACATCGTAGATTGCTCGCTCAACGCGCTTCGCGTGGTAGCCTATGCCGCCGTAGGGCTCGCTTGCGCGTCACCCGCTGGAGCGCAAACCACCACGCCGTTGTGGTCGTTCGGTGCGGGCGCCGACGGAGCACTGCCGGTCGGCACCTTTGTCGGCAGGCCTGGGCGACTTTTCGGCGTTACCCTCGGCGGCGGAGCGTCCGGCTTTGGCACGGTTTATACTGTTGGCCAGAGCGGTCAGGAAAAAGTGCTCCATAGCTTCACCAATGGCGCTGATGGCGGGATACCGGCGGCAGGTCTCGTGAAGGTTGGAGACACCCTTTACGGCACGAACGAAACCGGCGGGACGACCGGCAATGGCGTCGTGTTCGCGGTCAACGCGACGACAGGGGCCGAGACGACGGTCTACAGCTTCGGCGGCGGTTCGGACGGAGGTTCGCCGCTTGCCGGCGTCACCTATCTCGATGGCGTCCTCTACGGCACTGCGTTCTTGGGCGGGAAGTACGGCGACGGGACCGCGTTCAAGATCGATCTGAAGACCGGCAAGGAGACGACTTTGCATAGCTTTGGCGCGTCCGGAGACGGTAACTCGCCCGAAAGCAACCTGATATCCAAGGATGGCCTGCTATACGGCACGACCGAGATCGGTGGGAAGTACAACGCCGGAACCGTCTATTCGCTTAATCCGGCAAGTGGAGCGGAAACGATCCTCTATAGCCTTGACGGTTCTGCGGGCGGGAGCGCTCCGCAATCCGGGCTTGTCCTGAAGGGAAACGACCTCTACGGCACCGCCTCGACCGGCGGAGCTGCCGATGCGGGCACGATCTTCAGGGTTAACCTGAAGACAGGCAAGGCGAAGACGGTCTATGTTTTTTCGGGCGGAGATGATGGCAAGGATCCGCTGACGGGGCTTACCGCACAGGGCGGCACGCTCTACGGCACAGCAAATTTCGGCGGATCGAACGGGGACGGCACGCTGTTCGCTCTCTCCGTGCCCGGCTACACGCTAACGGTCCTGCATGCCTTCACGGGCGCGAAGGACGGCAAGTATCCGCAAGCTTCGCTGTACTACGCCAAAGGGGCGTTCTATGGCGTCGCCAACGCGGGTGGCACGACAGGGTACGGCACGGCATTCAGCTTGACGGTGCCGTAGAAGGGCGGCGTGCTCTCGGGAAGCGCCCGGGAGGAAAGACCCTCTCCGGCCTCGCTTGCATAGTGGAGTGACCGGCGGCCGCGAGGTGCTGGCGTTCTCGCGCGCCGACTTACCCACAGGCGCCTGTATCGGGAACCGGACCGACGTGCTATTCGGAACCAAAACTGCCATTTTTCATTGATTGATTCATCGATTTGCGTCCCTTAACCTTAGAGACTAACCTAAAAGAATGTACTCTTCTGAAGTTGGTCCCGCGCCGGTCGGTGGGTAACTGCGAAGAGGGCGCGATGGTCGTCGCTCTCCTTAACCAGAAGGGCGGCGTCGGCAAAACGGCTCTCGCTCTGGCTGCTCGGTTCGGCCGCGTGCTGATCTTCGATCCGACCGATGCCCAGAGCGCCACCTGCAACCCGCTACTGGAACCTGATCTCGCTACCATGCGAAGACCGCACCAGAACCTCGCACGAACGAATCAAATCACCCATTGCCGGCGCAACGTTGTCGCTGCGTCTGCCTAACCCAATAAACCAACCCGCTTTAAGAAATTTACGATAACTTGATTTCCCTTGAGGCGGATGTAGAAGCTGACCGCACAGGCCGTGTGGACGAGGTGCCCGCAGCCAAGGAGTCCCATACCATGCTGCTCGGCCGCTCACGCAAACTCGCTTTTCTCGCCGTTCCTTCGTTTTTGGCGCTGGCAGCTGCATCCGCCGCCGCGGCACCTTCAGCTGCAACCAGCATAGCCCAGGATCTCGGCCGGACCGATCCCGCCGAGACAATCGAAATCACCGTGCAGCTGAAGCTGCCGGATCGCGGCAGGCTCAGCAGGACGGTAGACGCGCTCTACGATCGAACCTCGCCGACCTTCCATCATTGGTTAAGCGATGCCGACCTGGCAAAATTTGCACCGCCCATTGCACAGATCAAAGCCGTATGTGCGAGCCTCCTCCAGAACCGCCTGAGGATCCTCTCCGTTTCGAAAAACGGCTTTTCTATTCGCGCAAGCGGCAGCGTCGCCAACGTCTCGGCGGCGTTTGGCACGGAAATCCATCAATTCGCACTGAACGGCAAGACGTACCGCGCTACTATCCGCGACCCCGCCCTGCAAGGGGCTGCCGGCTCCTACGTGTCCGCCATATCTGGTCTCGCGAGCGGCACCGTTCGTCCGATGATCGCTCGTTCGATGGATATAAGGACGGGCCAGCCCCACGCCGACGTCAAGCTCGGTTCCGTCTTGGCAGCGGGCGGCATTTCTTCGTTGATCACGGACGTGATCCTCGGTCCGTCAACCAGCGTCACCTATAGTAGATCAGATGCGCCACTTCCTGTGGCGACCTATACGGGCATCACTTTCAATTCGACACAAACGCTGGTTCCGGATTACACGCCGGCGCAGCTTCAGGCTGTCTACGGGCTGGACAAAGCTTACAAACAGAAGCTTGACGGCGCCGGCCAGACGATCGTTTTGCTGGAAGCCTACGGCTATCCGACGATGAAGGCGGACGCGAACGCATTCTCCGCAATGACCGGTCTGCCCGTCTTTACTTCCGCGACCCTGAAGGTGATCTATCCGGAAGGTAGGCCGTCAGACCCGCAGGCCGGCGTCCTAACCGGCTGGGACCGTGAAATCGCGCTTGATGTGGAGTGGGCGCATGCGATGGCGCCTGGCGCGAAAATCCTTGTGGTGGCGGCAAACGGCCAGAACAGCGAGGATTTTCAGGCCGCAATGCAATACATTATCGATAATAGCCTGAGCAGCGCCGTATCCGATAGCTGGGAGGTGGACACCGACGTCCTGTCCGGTCCGTCCGAGCAGGAATCGTTCGAATACATACTTGTCAACGCTGCCGCGAAGGGAATTTCCTTTCAGTTCTCAACTGGCGATACTGGAGACAGCGGAGTAGGCTCGCCGGCTGGCGCCCCAGGTGTCCCGTCTGTTGCGCCGCACGCCACTGCGGTGGGCGGCACTGCCATCCTGAACAAGGTGGGACGCACCGGGCGACAAACCACGAGCTGGGGAGACCAGCTCATCTACGTAGCGGGCGGCGGGCCAGTGGATCCGCCAGGTTCGATCAGCCAGTTCGGCGGCGGCGGCGGCGGCGGCGAGAGCCTGTTCTGGCCCAAGCCTGCCTGGCAGCAGTCACTTCCAGGCACAGGCCGGCAGACGCCCGACATATCAGCGCTCGCTGACCCCTACACCGGCGTGCCCATCGTCGTGTATGACAAGTATGCGAAGACGCAGGTGGTTAGCGTCGGCATCGGCGGCACCAGCCTGGCAAGCCCGATCTTCACCGCCATCTGGGCAATCGCGACTCAGAAGGCAGGCCACAGACTGGGCCAAGCAGCACCGATGATTGCGGGGTTGACATCTGGGCTGCTCGATGTGCTGCCTTTAACCAGCGCCAGCAGCATTTCCGGAACAGTCACCGACGAGAACGGAACGACGGCGTACTCTACCCGCAGCCTTTTCAAGCATGTGAATCCTGAGCACCAACAATTCCTGGCCTCGCTGTGGGATCAGCCGTACTACAACCAAGGCCTGGCGCTGGGCTTCGGGTTGGACACTACTTTGACCGTGGGTAGAGGCTGGGACAATGCCACGGGATACGGCACCCCGGATGGGCTGGCTTTCATCAACGCTGCTGCTGTATTCAAATAAGCGAGAGTGTGCTTTTTATCTCATGCACGTTGACTTGCAGTCGGGCGCATGGAGATGCGCGCGGAATGAACGGCCTGGCGCTGCAGGTGCAAAAGGCGCTGGGGCGGGATCCGCATGCCGGCGACCTCTACGTCTTTCGAGGCGCGCGCGGTGATCCGGTAAAAATACTCTGGCGCGACGGCATCGGCATGTCGCTCTATGCCAAGCGATTGGAGAAGGCCGCTTAGTATGGCCAGTGCCGGCCGACGGCGTGGTAGGCATCCCCGCTCGCAGCTCGCCTACATGCTCGACGGGATCGACTGGCGCAACCCGCGCCATACATGCCGACCGAGCGCGCGCATATTTTGCGACACCACATTTGTGTGGCCGACACGGCAGGGTTTGTAATTCGATGATGCCGCGCAAGCCGATCCCGAAGCTCTGCCGGACGATGTTGACACGCTGAAGGCGATCGTGCCCGCAGGCCCGGCGCAACTCGTATCCTGCAATGGTCAGCGCTACCACGTCGCCGGGCTGCGCGGCGGCGAGCGCGTGCCCTCATGCTTGATCAGACATGGGCTGTGCGGCTGCTCAACACGCGGCGGCCGCTAGAGCTTTTTCTGATCGAAGTGGATCGCAAATAAACTCTAGCTCTTTGTTTTGGCGAGCATCTTTATCCGCCAGGTGATCCCATCTGGTCGGCTGATGCTCCAGCCCGCGCTCATCAGTGCCGCCGCCAGCATAAATGCGCCGGAAATCACCCGAGATCACTCCATCTCTCGGCGTCCGTTGCCCACTGCCGACGCTTCCTGTTCAGCGTCCAACATGCGTATCGCAACGCGAACATTTTCGACATGGGCGGCAGCCGCCGTCTCAGCGCCCGTTTTGTCGCCCCTCTGCACCGCGGCCGCGATGGCTGCATAATCGCGCAAGCGAATACGGCGCAGAGTGAACGACGAGTATTGGACGTGCAGGATGTGCATGCCGATTGCCGGGAAGAGTCGTTGCAACTCGCGGTTTCCGCCTATCGCGAGCAGCGCACGGTAGAAATGGCGGCGTGCCCGGTTGAACAACCCACTGTCTTCCACCGCGCCGACCTGCTCGAGTTCGGCAAAGGAGGCCGCCAGCATTGTCGCGTGCACCGCCGCGTCATAGCGCGAAGCAGCACGGCCCGCCGCAAGGCCGAGCATGGCCTCCGCCACGTCGAGGACCTCGAAAGTCTCCTCCAGGCTCAGCCCCCGTATCGCCGGCGAACGGTTGCGGCTGAGGTCGACGATGCCGCGCGCCGCCAGGTGCTGCATGGCCTCGCGCACCGCGTTGCGCCCGACCCGGAAGCGGCTGGCGAGATCGGTCTCGATAAGTCGTTGCCCGGGGAACAGGCGCTGCCCGTCGAGGTCGCCCAGGATGCCGAGACACACCAGTTGCGCCGAGCCCGCAGGCCACGCCGCCGACCAACCTTCGGCGTCGTCCTCATCCGTCACGTGTATCGCACCCCGTTGATTGTTCCACAATGTTGT
>CAZZVF010000237.1:0-5457 GCA_964657355.1 uncultured Buchnera sp. | reverse complement strand
CGAGCTGTGGGGTAACTTCCCGCAGACCTACTCGATGGTCGGCATCATCAACGCCGGCGATTACGGCCGGGCGATCTACGATGCCTGGATCCGGCGCCAGCTGATCGACATCGGCGAGACCGTCGTGAACCTCGCCTTCTCGCCGGAACCCGACCTCGACGGCCCAAAGCAGATCGAGACGGCCGAGCAATCGCTGTTCGAGCTCGCGACCCACGGCACGTCCGACACCAAGATGCTGGTGTTCCGCGATGCCCTCGCCGCCGCGGTCAGGAACGCGGAGCTCGCCTTCCGCCAACCCGGTGGCGTCTCCGGCCTGTCCACGGGCCTGCGCGACCTCGATGCGAAAACCGGCGGGCTGCATCCGTCCGACCTGCTGATCCTCGCCGGCCGCCCTGGCATGGGTAAGACGGCCCTGGCGACGAAGATCGCCTTCGGCGCGGCGCGCTCGATGATGGCGGCGGCGCGCGACAAAGGACCCGACGTGGTGCCCTCCAGTTCCGTGGCGATCTTCTCGCTCGAAATGAGCGCCGAACAGCTCGCCACGCGCCTGCTGTCCGAAGAGTCGCGCGTCTCCAGCGACCGCATTCGCCGCGGCGAGATCGGCAATCGCGATTTCGACAAGTTCGTCGCCGTGTCGAAGGAGCTGCAAAGCCTGCCGCTGTTCATCGACGACACGCCGGCCATCACGCTGTCCGCGCTCCGCACCCGGTGCAGGCGTCTGCAACGCACCCGCGGGCTCGGGCTCGTCGTCATCGACTACCTGCAGCTCATGCGCCCCTCGCCGGGCGTGCGCAGCGAGAGCCGCGTGCTGGAAATCAGCATGATCACGCAGGGCCTCAAGGCGCTCGCGAAGGAGCTGAAGGTTCCCGTCATGGCCCTGTCGCAGCTCTCGCGCGCGGTCGAAAGCCGCGAGGACAAACGTCCGCAATTATCCGATCTTCGCGAGTCAGGCTCGATCGAGCAGGACGCGGACGCCGTGATGTTCGTCTACCGCGACGAATATTACCTGCAGCAGCGCGCACCCAAGCAGATGGCGTTCGACAACGAGGAGAAATTCCAGAACGCGCTGGAGAAATGGCAGCGCGACATGGAAGCGGTGCATAACAAGGCCGAGTTGCTGCTCGAAAAGCAGCGTCACGGTCCGACCGGCAAGGTCGACCTTTTCTTCGAAGGCGAATTCACCCGCTTTGCCGACCTCGATACGCATCACGGCGGAGACTGAGAGCGGTCAGCTTCTTGGTTCCGCCTTAACGAACATGCATGTACTGCACGATATCGAGCAGCGCACCCAGCGAGATCGGCACGACCAGCAGGCTTGTCGCCAGGATGACGATGATGAGCGTAGCGACCGTTGTGCTTTGGTCGTTGCGGCGCGGCTTCCTGCCGCCTGTCGGGAAGTTCGATCCATCGAACGGCAAAGCTGTTTCCTTCCGCGTCCAACACCATCGACGAAGCCGTCAGGTCATAGAGCTGACACCTTAGCGCGCGGCGTCTAGGCTACCACCATCAGGAGAGACGCATGCCCGAACTCTACGACTTTTCCGCACGCGCCATCGACGGAACGGACACGCCTCTATCAACCTATCGCGGCCGCGTCCTGCTCGTGGTCAACACGGCCAGCAAGTGCGGTTTCACGCCCCAGTATGCCGGGCTGGAAGCGCTACACAAGGAATATGCATCGCGGGGCTTCGAGGTGCTGGGCTTTCCCTGCGACCAGTTCGGCCATCAGGAGCCGGGCGACGAGGCCGAGATCAAGAATTTCTGCTCGACCAAATACGATGTGAGCTTCCCGATGTTCGCCAAGGTCGAGGTAAACGGCGCGGCCACCCATCCGCTATGGGCCTGGCTCAAGAAACAGAAATCCGGCCTGCTCGGTGGCGGCATCAAGTGGAACTTTACGAAATTCCTCGTCGGTGCCGACGGCCGCGTGGCGGAGCGCTTCGCCCCCATCACCTCGCCGGATGCGATCAAGCCTAAGATCGAGAAGCTTCTGGCCGCGAAGTAATTGGCCATTGCACGATCCGCAGATTATGCGCGGCCTGCCATGACCACACACCTCACGATCGACCTCGACGCGATCGCGTCGAACTGGCGCCTGTTGGCAGACCGCCATGGCGCGCCGACGGCCGCCGTGGTCAAGGCGGACGGCTACGGCCTCGGTTCTGCACCGGTCGCGACGCGCCTCTATCAGGAAGGTGTCCGCACCTTCTTTGTCGCGTGGCCCGAAGAGGGCGCGGCACTACGCCCGCTTTTGCCAGGTGCCACGATCGTCATCCTGAACGGGCTCTTCGACGGCCAAGCAGGCTTCTACACGGCCCAGGGTCTCGTGCCGGTGCTGGGCAGCCTGGCTGAAATCGCGACATGGCAGACCCAGGCAGCCCGTCTCAACACCCCTCTGCAGGCTTTCGTGCATATCGATACCGGGATGAACCGCCTCGGCATATCGGCCAGCGAACGGCGCACCCTTGCTGCGGAACCGAACCGGCTTGCCGGCATCGAGTTGCTGGCGTGGATGACACATCTCTCCAACGCCGAGATCGCGTCCGACGAGCGCAACGCTGACCAAATGCGGCGCTTCTCGCAAGCCTGCGACACCCTGCCCCCGGCCCCGCGCAGCCTTGCGAACTCCTCGGGCATCTTCCTTGGCGAAGCGTTCCGCTCCGATCTCGCCCGCCCGGGTGCTGCCCTCTACGGGATCAACCCGACACCGGGTGCACCGAACCCGATGCAGCCGGTGATGCGGCTTTGCGGGCAGGTGCTGCAGCTACGCGACATCGAAGCCGGGGAAGCAGTGGGCTACAACGCGATCTGGACCGCTGCCAGGCCGACCCGCGTGGCCACCGTCTGCATCGGCTATGCGGACGGCTACCACCGCGCCCTGTCGAACAACGCGCAAGCCGCCTTTGACGGCGCACGCATCCCCCTGATAGGGCGTGTCTCCATGGACCTCGCCACCTTCGACGTGACTGATCATCCGGGCGTCGTGCCAGGGTCGCAGGTCGAGCTGATCGGGCCGGCCTTGCCACCCGACGAGGTCGCCTCGTGGGCTGGCACCAATGGTTACGAAGTACTGACCAGCCTCGCCGGCCGAGCCGCCCGGACCTACGCACCGCTTTGAACGATCGTTCCGTTACCGATGGAATACAGGCGGCCCCACCGGCACCCGCGACCGGAGATTTACGCGAAAGTCAGGGTGTCCTCGGTGTCGTCGCCACGATCGGCCGTATCACGCTGTCGCTGTTCTCCAGCATCGGCGCGATCGCCCTGTTCGCCCTCGCTGGAATAAGCCAGTGGGTGCGCCCGCCGTTCTACGGACGGCTATTCCTGCGCGCCTTCATCGACTTCGCGTTCTTCAGCCTTCCCGTCGTCGCACTGACCGCGGTGTTCTCCGGCATGGTCATCGCACTGCAATCCTATACCGGGTTCGCCCGCTACGGCGCCACCACGGCAATCCCGAACATCGTGCTGGTATCCGTGGTCCGCGAGTTGGCGCCCGTGCTCGCCGGCTTGATGGTCGCGGGCCGCGTCGGCGCCGCCATGTCGGCCGAGATCGGCACGATGCGCGTCACCGACCAGATCGACGCGCTGCGCACCTTGTCCACCGACCCGATGAAATACCTGGTGGCCCCGCGGCTGCTCGCGGGACTGCTCGCCTTGCCGCTGCTGGTGCTGGTCGGCGACGTGCTCGGCGTCGGCGGCGGTTTCCTGGTTTCCGTGGTGAAGCTCGGCTTTAACGCCCACGTCTATCTGCTCAACACAGTGAACTTCCTGCAGTCGATGGATGTCGCGGTCAGCGTCGCCAAGGCTGCCGTGTTCGGCTTCGTCGTCGCACTGATGGGCTGCTACCACGGCTACAACAGCCGCGGCGGCGCCGAAGGCGTGGGGGCTGCGACGACAGCGGCGGTGGTATCTGCCTCGATCCTGATCCTCGGCTTCGATTACGTCCTGACCGAACTGTTTTTTGCCCGATGAGCGAGGGCGAAACCACGCTGCGACAGGCGAACGGCGCGGCCGGCCAAGCCGTGCCCAGGATTCGCATACGCGGCCTGACGAAATCCTTCGGCGACAAGCGCGTGCTCGACGGCATCGACATGGATGTCGCCGCAGGTACCTCCATTGTCGTCATCGGCGGCTCCGGATCGGGCAAGTCCGTGCTGCTGAAATGCATCCTCGGCCTGGTTGAGCCGGATCACGGCACGATCGAGATCGATGGCATCGACCTAGCGAAACTCAGCCGCCACGCCCGCGCTGCGAGGCGCGCCGAGATCGGCATGCTGTTCCAGAATGCGGCGCTGTTCGACAGCCTCACGGTCTGGGAGAACGTCGCGTTCGGCCCGCTTGCCCGTGGCTTGGTGACCCGCCCCGAAGCGCGCGTGCGGGCCTCAGAGGTGTTGGCGCAGGTCGGCCTCGCCGCCAGCGTGGGCGCGCTGGCACCTTCCGAACTCAGCGGCGGCATGCAGAAGCGGGTGGGCCTCGCGCGCGCCATCGCAACCAATGCGAAGATCCTGTTTTTCGACGAGCCGACGACCGGCCTCGACCCGATCATGGGCGCGGTGATCGACGGCCTCATCGTCGACTGCGTACGCCGCTTGGGCGCCACCGCGATCGCCATCACCCACGACATGGCCAGCGCCCGCCGGATCGGCGATCAGGCGGCCATGCTCTACCGCGGTCATCTCGTCTGGCAGGGACGGGCCGATCATCTTATGGACAGCGGCAACGAAGTCGTCGACCAGTTCACCCATGGACGACGCGACGGCCCGATCCAGATGGAGCTGCGGAAATAGCCAGCCACCCTGAAAACGGCGCCGGTTGATCCACGTTCACGAAGCCCGACCGACTGCTGCAAAGAACGACCAGACAAATCCTGCACTTGAAGGAGGCAACGATGCGTTTCAAAGCCGCCCTGGCTATATTCACCCTGGCAACAATGCCTGCGCTTTTCGTCCAGGGCGCGAGCGGGATTGCACAGGCACAGCCGGCACCCGGATCGCCCGGCGGCCAGAATGGAGCGCCGCCTGCCGGGCCGGTCAGCGGCGCCGACCAGGTCGTCGGCCTGTTCGGCGCAACCTGCCTGCACTACGCCGGCGATGTGCCCGGCCTGCGCGCCTTCCTGCAGCAGCAAGGGGCGCCCGCCATGCCGCAGCAGGCGAAGGACGCGTTTCTTGCCGGCCGGCATGGACAGGTGTTCGACGTGAGCTACCAAGCCCAGAAGCTCGCCCTCGTCTCGATGGACGACGGCAGTTGCGAAGCGGTCGCCGACCAGGCGAACCCGGAGGAGGTCATCTCCTCGCTGCAGCAGGCATCCCGCGAAAACAGTGCCACCCTCACCCCGCTGGACGCGCCGCCGAGCAAGCGCGCGGGCGTGCAGCAGACCGCCTACACGTTGACCATCGCGGGACGTGCCATGCACGTGCTGGTCAGCACGGCATCCGCAGCGCCGCAGGCCGTGCTGAC
>CAZZVF010000236.1:0-5463 GCA_964657355.1 uncultured Buchnera sp. | reverse complement strand
CGGCCTGTGGCGCGGCCGGCTGCGATCAGCATGCAGCTGGCCCACAGGATGATGGCGGCTCCGAAGCCAGCCGTCGGCGCGATATCGGGTATCGGGAGCAGCGTTGCGGCGAGGCCCAGCACAACGAGCGCTGCGCCGGTGCCGTAATACAGCCGCGCCGGCAGCCCGCGCGCGAGCGGTATGAAATGCAGGCCGACGATGACGGCGATTGCGGGCAGGTCGAAGCGCGCCAGGCCCAGATTATCCAGTACGTTGACAACGACGAAAATGGCGATGCATTCGACCGCGCTCCAGATGCCGACCAGCCGGCCGATACGTCTGCCCTCCTGCACGGACCGCATGTCGGCGCCCGCGACCAGGCGCAGGCAGATTGTAGCGATGACGGCCGAGATGGCGAGCGGGACGATGTAGCTCCATTGCGGGAAACCCGCGGTGGCGAAGCCGATGGCGGCCCAGAGCGTTGCAAAGAAGCTGAGCACCCAGATGCCTGCGGCCAAAGGTGGTCTCCTGGTTGGGGAGGAAGTAGTTCTTTGTTGAAACAAAGAAGCAAAAAATTTTTTTCTATAGTAGCCGTCGCCGGGGAGGGCCGCGACAGCATTTCCAAAGTCTTTTGCTACTTTTCTTCAGAAAAGTAGGCCTGTTCTTGCATACCTCGTTTAACCCATCACAAAGACATTGAGCTTATTCCCGTCCGGATCGCGGAAATACGCGGCGTAGAAGCCGCCGCCGCGATCGCCGGGGGCGCCTTCATCTGCGGCACCGAGGCTAAGGGCGAGCTGGTGAAGGCGATCGACCTGCGCGCGATCTTTTGCCTCGAGAGCCGCCATGACACCGTTTCCGACGGTGGCGGGCTTGCCGTCATAGGGTTTGGTGAGGCCGATTCCGGCCGCTCCGCCGGGATTGCCCCAGGCAATGAAGTTTTCGTTTTCCATCATGCGCCCGGTGCCGAGTTCGGCTGCGATCGCGTCGTAGAATGTCGCCGCGCGGGCGAGGTCGTTGGTGCCGAACGTCACGTAGCCGATCACGGCCGCCCTCCCCGGTATTCAGGCCTGTAAGAATAGCACCTGTGCCGGCACAAGTCTCGCGGATCGTTGCTTCCGCACTGGGAAGCAGGGCGCCGGATCGTGGCTGGCGGGCACCCGGACAAACTGGCGAAATGTTGACCTGAAATTCCGCATTTCGTTCAGATTGCCGGCTCGACTGCAAAACATTTCAAAACTATTACGGGTCCATCAGGCTGACGCGAAGGTATTTCGATATGGCGATTAAAGGCATTGCTGGCGGTTTTGTGCTGGCACTTGTTTCAACGGCGGCAGCGGCACAGCCGCATCTGCTGCCCACGTCGATAGCGGGCACGATGTCGTTCGCAGGGCCGCCGCCCGGCTTCGACGCCGTGACCGCGTCCCCGCAATTACGCCAGGCTTACGGTTTTCCGCCGGCGCCGGATTTGAAGCGCGATCCTGGTGCCTATGCGGCCTGGGTGCGCGCCATGCGCCGTGCGACGACGCGCATCACGCCGCAACTCGTGGCGGGGAATGTTTTCCACGGCCCGATGGCTGGACGCCGGACCCGGCTGGGTAGTCCGGATCTTTCCTTCTCCAGCACGAATTGGAGCGGGTCGGTCGTCACCAACGGGTCGACTTCCTGGAATAGCCTGTCGTTCATGGAAGTCGGCAGCTACATCAACGTTCCGGTCGCGGCCCAGCCATTCGGCACCTGCTCGGGCGGCTGGCTTTATTCGACCGCGTGGGTCGGCATCGACGGCGGAGCGGGCACCCAGTACGGCCAGGATGTGCTGCAGGCCGGCATCGATGCGGACGCGTATTGCTCGGGGCCGAACACCTACACGTATTACGATGCATTTTATGAATGGGCGCCGGCAGTCGGCGTCACGATCCAGAACCTTCCTGTGTCACCCGGGCAGGAACTCTATGTCGTGGTATGGGCGACGACCCCGACAACGGGTTATGCGTATCTTGAAAACCTCACCACCGGCCAGGCCGCCGGCCTCGGCATCGCCCCCCCTGCGAACACGCGTCTGGTCGGCAACAGCGCCGAATTCATCATGGAACGCCCGACAGTCGGCACGAGTTTGGCAAACCTTGCGCGCTACACGACGGAGTTCCTCACCGAAGCGTTCGCCGGCGACAATCGCGGCCTCGGTTCGTACCCCGGATACGCCGCCGCCGGCGACACACTGAACTACGTTACCATGCTCGACAACGCCAACAAGCCGATCAGCGCCCCGCAACTGCTCGGCGCCGCCTCGATCAGCATTTCGGATGAGGGATCGGCGCAATAGATTACTGTTCGGATCGAAGAACTCGTGTGCCGTCGATAGAAATACTCTCGCGGAATAGCTCCCGGCGGCGTGCTGCGCGCACTCCGCCGGGTTTGGTTTGGGAGCTAGCGTTCCGTGGTCGGATATGGCTGGCTGACTTTGGTGCCTTCCCAAAGGACGCGGTTATAGGCGTTCTCGCCATTCAGATCTTTTTCGGTAGCGCGGCCCATTGGCACCGAAGTCTCGGTGGGGCGCGCGCGCAGCAACGACAATGTCGTCTCAGAGTATGACAACAACGTGTCGAGCTTCGATTTCAGGATCAATTCCTATGTCGATCTCGCCAATGGCTGTAACAGCCTCGACGTCGTTTATGCCAAGCCTGCTGTCCCTTGATGGATACGAAGATCAAGGAGTGGCTGGGGGACCTGGACCCTCTAATGCGGTTAAGAACTGCTCGAAATGAATAACTTACGTGGTGAGCGACATTTGGGTTTGTATCCACATTTTGTAGCATTGCCAATGCCGCGATAGCCCCTCACTCCCATGGCAGCTTATCGCTCACTTTCTGAAGTAAGCCTGGAAACACAACCCGCATGCCCGGCTTCGGCGGCATGTCAGGGGCTAGATCCACAACCGTCTTTTCGGCCGCTTCAAAAGTGACCCGCGCATATGGCTGGACCAACAAAGAGTCTAAGCTATTACCCGTCACTCCATCGAAATAGCGAAATGCATGAGCCACGTTTTGCGACTGCAGAGCCTTAAGTGTATTTTCGTTCTGGAACGTCTCTCCCCATTCCGGCACTCGGAAACCCAACTTAACCGCAGCGGCATGCAGGCCGATGATGTCATGATCCAGGGGGTATGAGCGGCCATACGCGGCAATAGCGGCTTTCAAGCAGAGCTCAATCACATGGAAGTATAGAAAATTGACTGCGGGCCGAATGACGTATGCAGGCCTCTGCTCAAGCCTATTCAGGTGATCAGCCAACACAGCGTCTGCGGCCGCGCGATAGTCTCTCGCGGTTTCCAAGAGGGCGCGTGCGGTAATCTGTGGGGACAGACCACGAGCTTTCGACACCTGCTAGATCAATCCACGGCCTAACTTAGCGATTAAAGCCTCGTCGATCGTAGCCCTGAGAGCCCGTGGCAATATCTACCATGAGCTTGCCAAGCTGGATCGGGTCGCCGGGGCGGGGGGTGAGTTTGTTGGTCATGCTTGCGCTCCCGGTCCGTTCATGATGCCTAGGTCCAGCGTGCTTATGACGTCCTGTAGACGGTCAGCCATGGAATTGTCGCCACGCGCATGCAGCTCGTCCCAGATGCTGCGAAGTTGGTCATAGAGGCTGCCTACCACCTCGTCCTCAATTCTGATCATGCCAAAAATATGCCTCAGGAGCCCAAGCCCCCCAAGCGGGAACCGGCTAGGAATTCATTCTAGGCTGGTCAAACTGACCCACTACCCGAAGGACATCACGCTTTTACAACGGAGTGGCTGGGGGACCTGGATTCGAACCAAGGCTTTCCGAGTCAGAGTCGGAAGTTCTACCGCTAAACTATCCCCCAAGCGGGCCGCTGACCTGGGCCGGCTAGGCCGGTGTCTGGCGAGGGCGGGGCGTATCATAGGGGCGGCTGGCAGGCAACCTTGGGTGTGGGCCCGGAGGAGCGGCGGCGCGGACCGTGCTGCCGTATGCTCAACGAGAGATGATCCTTGCGTCGCTTCCCCTAAGTGGCTGAGACTGCCATGTTCCCGGCAGGGAAGGCCCTGGCATGGATTACGGCTCAGCATCACGGCTACCTAGACACCCAATGCGGCCGCAGGAGCATGCTTCTTCTGCATTCGCGGCGCTCGACCTGGGCACCAACAACTGCCGTCTGCTGATCGGCATGCCGACGTCCGACGGGTTTCGCGTGGTGGACAGTTTCTCCCGCATCGTGCGGCTGGGCGAAGGGCTGCAGAATACCGGCATGCTGAGCGAGCTGGCCATGGAGCGCACCATGGGGGCGCTGCATGCGTGTGCGGCGCGGCTGGCGCGGCGGCCGGTGCGGGCGATCCGGGCGATCGCCACCGAGGCGTGCCGGCGTGCGGGCAACGGCGAGGCATTCCTGTCGCGCGTGCGGGCCGAGACCGGGCTGGCCTTCAACGTGATTTCGACGCGCGAGGAAGCCGAGCTGGCGCTGGAAAGCTGCACGCCTTTGCTGCGCGGTCCTGGCCGGCGGGCACTGCTGTTCGACATCGGTGGCGGCTCCACCGAGCTCGCCTGGGTGCGCCTGCCTCCAGCCTCGCTGCCGAACGCAGCACCGGAGTTGATCGGCTATGTGAGCCTGCCGGTCGGCGTGGTGACGCTGGCCGAGCAGTTCGGCCACCACGGCTATGAGGCGGCGGGCTACCAGGAGATGGTGGACGACGTGCTGGAGCGGCTGGCCGCGTTCGAGCGGGTGCACTGCATCGCCCACGAGGTGCGGCAGGGCGGCATACGCCTGCTCGGCACCAGCGGCACGGTCACCACGCTGGCCGGGGTGGCGCTGAACCTGCAGCGTTACCGGCGGCCGCTGGTCGACGGTGTGCTGCTCACCGGCGAGGCGACGGACGCGGCATTGGCGCTGGTCCGCTCGCTCGGGCGCGAGGGGTTGGAGCGGCATCCCTGCATCGGGCCGGAGCGGGCGGATTTCGTGCTGCCGGGCTGCGCGATTTTCGAGGCGATCCGCACCGTGTGGCCGGTGGCGGACGTCATGGTGGCCGATCGCGGGCTGCGCGAGGGCATGTTGCTGCGTATGATGCGCGCGGGCGTGAGGCGGCGCCGGCCGGTGCCGGCCAGCTGCGAGCAAGAAGCCGAGGCGCCGCTGCTGCAATAGGGGTCGGTTTTTACATGGCGGCGAAGAAGGGCCCCGGTGCCGGTAGCGCGGGTTCCGCAGGGGGTGCGCGCGGGCTGTCGGTCTCGCTCAAGCGCACGGCCGGGCGGACGACGGCGCAGCAGCGCTGGCTGAACCGGCAGCTGAACGACCCGTATGTGGCGGCGGCCCGGCAGCAGGGCTATCGCTCGCGCGCCGCGTTCAAGCTGATCGAGCTCGACGACCGCTTTCATCTCATCGGCAATGGCTGCCGTGTGCTCGACCTGGGCGCGGCACCGGGCGGCTGGAGCCAGGTGGCGGTGCTGCGCGGGGCGGCAAAGGTTGTCGGCGTG
>CAZZVF010000235.1:0-5465 GCA_964657355.1 uncultured Buchnera sp. | reverse complement strand
AACCCTCGCGAACAGCGAGGCTGAAAAGAAATGTCTCATCGCTCTCCTGCACTCCCGGTGCGGCCGCGTATCAGGGCTTCCGGGTGGCGATCCAGGAAATCAGCCAGCAGCCTGATGCTGCGCGCAGCATCATTTACCTGATCCAGCAGGCGCGAGATATTGTGTTGGAAATCCGAATTCCCGCCGTACCCCCCCTCGCCGAGCGCTGCGTTGGCGCGCGACACGGCCTGCTGCAGATCGGCTGAAATTTTTGGCAATCTTTGCAGGACGGGATCGAGTCCGCGATCCGCATGGCGCACCAGATGCTGCACGTCGGTCAGTGTCTCGGACAATTTCTGCAAGGCATTCTTCACGTCGGGCCCGCTGACGACGCGGTTGACCGAGGCCAGCGTGTCGTTCAAGTTCTTGCCGATTTGCTCGAACGGAATGGCATCCAGCTTGGTCGCAATATCGGAGAGCGACGAGGTGATGTTGTCTAGTCCGCCGGGCTGGCTCGGCATGACGATCGCGTCGCCCTCGTGCCCAATTTCAGCAGGTTGCGCGTTCGGCACATAGGACAGCGATATCGCCTTCTGCCCGGTGATGAAGTTGCTGCTTTCCAGCACAGCCCGCATGCCCTGCCGCACCAACGTTTCGGTGATGTGGGCAGGATCGGACTCGCTCCTGATCTGGCTTTCGGAGGAGACGCGCTCCGGCTGGAGGTCGAATGCAACGCGCGCAACGATGGAACCATGCGCGTGGTCCATGATCAGCTGAACGTCCCGCACGGTGCCGATCTGAATTCCGAACACCTGGACCGGCGAGCCTTTGCCCAGACCGCCGACCGAGCTCTTGAAATACGTCACAAAAGGAATCGTCTTCTGGAAGCCGGCCGCGTCGGCATCTCCCTTGTCGTCATACAGGGTGAACTCTTGGTTGGGGTTGCTGGCGGGAGCCACCGTCCGGACATGCGGTGTCTCGAAGGCTATGCCGCCCGACAGGATCGCCTGCAGGGACTCCAGTTCAACGTGCACGCCTTGCGAACCGAGCGACACCGACACGCCGGACGCGTTCCAGAAATGCGTGTTATCGTGGACGAACTTGTCATAGGGCTGGCGCACGAAGACGTTGATGGTGACGGGCCCGAGGCCGCTGCCGAGATCATAGCTCAACACCTCGCCGACGCTCACGTCGCGATAGAAGATCGGAGCTCCTGCACCGAGCGACCCGAGCCGCTTCGCCTTGAGCACGAAACTCTTCCCCGGCTCGTCGGAGCGCATTCCCGGTGGCTCCTCGAGTCCGGTGAATTCGCGCGCCGACGTGCCACCGGGGGCACCCGGGTCGACCTCGATATACGCACCGGACACGAGTGTCTCGAGCCCCGAGATACTGCCCGTCGAAAGCCGTGGGCGAACGACCCAGAAGCGCGCGTGATCGGTGACGATGCCCGCGCCCTGGCGGTTCATGCGAACGTGCACCACGACGCGGCTGAAATCGTCCGAAAGCTTCACGTCCTCCACCATGCCGAGCGAGACGTTCTTATGCGTCACCTGCGTCTGGTTGGCCTGCAGGCCATTGCCGGTGCGGAAGGTTATGGTGATCAGCGGTCCGCGATCCAGCAGTGTCGTCACGATCAGGTAGACCGCGATGAACGCCGCCACGATAGGAATGAGCCAGATAAACGAGAAGCGCCGGCGGCGGCGCAGCACGGCCAGCGGCACATTGTCCTTGGACACGGTTTCCTGCGGGTTGGCGCCCGCCGGGCCGGTGCCGCTCACGCTGCTCGGCTCACGGCTGGAACTGGTGCCAGGCGGTGTGGCGCAATCTCAAGATCTTCGGCCTCCAGATCGTGCCCGGCCGCGGCGGCGGCATCCCACATCAACCGCGGGTCGAAACTCGCAGCCGCGAACATGGTCAGCACGACAACGCCGGCGAAAGCAATGGCCCCCGGTCCCGGGAGAACGGTGGCGATGAAGCCCATGCGGACCACGGCCACAAGGATGGTGATCATGAAGACGTCGATCATCGACCAACGTCCAATGCTGTCGATGAAGCGATACAGGCGGGTACGATCCCGCAGCCGGGTGACGGAACCATACTGCGTCATGATCTGCATGGTCGTGAGGCCCACCAGCTTGAGCACCGGAACCGTGATGCTGGCGAGGAAAACCAGGATAGCGAGTGGCCACATCTGAGCTTGAATGAGTTCGATGACGCCGCTCATGATGGTGTTTGGCGCGCCCCGGCCAAATCGTGTCACCGTCATGACCGGGTAGATGTTGGCAGGGATGTAGAGCGTCGCGGATGCCACCACGAGCGCCCAGCAGCGGGCGATTGCCTGGGGTTTCCGGTTATAGAGGCGGCGGCGACAACGCGGACATCGCATGCCCTCCTTCATGCGCAGTACGAGACGGCAACAGTCGCAACCGATCAATGGCAGCGCGCCCGGGCTATCGTCACTTGGCGGCGTGTGGGCGCGAACCAGCCCGAGTTCCTCCATGCGCGCCCAGACTGTCTCGTGATCGAGTTCGTAGTCTGCAGCGATCATGCAGAGCATGACGCCACCAAGGGCGATCAGGGCCGGTCCGACGTCCACTTCGGCAATCGCCTGCAGCCGCGTGTAGGCGACAAAGGCGCCGAGCAGGAACACCTCGATCATCGACCAGGGCCGGATGGTCTCAACCCAGCCGAACAGCATGGGTAGATAGCGGGAGGGCTTCGGCATGCGCAGCCCGAGCAGCACGGTCAGCATCAGGGTCAGCAGCAGGGTCGGCATGGCGATCAGGGTTACCAGCACGACGAAGCTGACTTCCCAGGTGCCGCGCTGGTTCAGCTGGTTAGGGCCGGTAAACAGGTTCGCCTGGTAGAGCCGGCCGACGGAGCGGAGGTCGATGAAGGGAAGTTGGACGGCGATAATAAACAGGACGGCAGCGGCAATGGAGCAGCCGAGCGCCCGGTTCATGCTGTTGACGCGCCCGTGGCGCAGCGTGGCGTTGCAGCGCCCGCAATGAGCGGCATCACCATCGTGCAACGGTGCCAGGATTTGGAACAAGCCGCAGTCCTGGCATTCGCGCAGCGTTTGGGGAACGATGGCGGGATCGGCAATGGCCTCGGTCATCTGGCGGCTGCAACGTGGACGCGGCCTGAATGTTCCGGTGGCTCGAATTTGCCACGAAAATGGCGAGGCACTTGGTAGGACTCGGTCGGCCAGGGCATAAGGCGGATATTTGGCGGAGAACCCCGGTTTGGCCAGCGTCTCGCTCGAACAGCGCGCCCACCTGATCGTCCTCGGCAACGAGAAAGGCGGCTCGGGCAAGTCCACAACCGCCATGCACCTGGTGGTCGGCCTACTGCGCGACGGCTACCGGGTGGGGGCGATCGACCTGGACGCACGCCAGGGTACGCTGTCCGGCTATCTCACCGCCCGGGTGGCTTACGGCGAACGCCATAACGTGGCGCTGCCTTTGCCACGCGCCGCCTCGGTTTTCCGCAGCGAACAGGACAGCAGGGCGGACGCCGAGGCCGAGGAGCGCGCCAAGCTCGAGGCGGCGATTGCCGATCTGTCGCAGGATTGCGAGATCGTCGTCATCGACTGCCCGGGTGCGGACACTTATCTCAGCCGCCTCGGCCATGCCTGGGCCGATACGCTGATCACGCCGATCAACGACAGCTTCGTGGATTTCGCCATGCTGGCGCGTGTCGACCCGGACGACCACGCGGTGATCAATCCCAGCATCTACAGCGAAATGGTGTGGCAGGCCCGCAAGCAGCGTTTCGCGCGCGACCGCGGCCGGATCGACTGGATCGTCATGCGCAATCGCATGGGCTCGACCGAAATGCGCAACAAGCGCGACGTCGGCGCGACGCTCGAGACACTCGCCAAACGGATCGGTTTTCGTACCGTCAAAGGCTTCGGCGAGCGCGTCATCTTCCGCGAGCTCTACCTCCAGGGCCTGACCCTGATGGATGTGCGGGAGGCCGGATTGCAGATCCAGATGGGCATGAGCCACATCGCCGCCCGCGCCGAAGTCCGCGCCCTGCTCGCCGCCATCCGCAAGCCCGCGCCAAGGCAACAAGCCGCCTGACAGGGCCCCAGCAGCTTCAGTTGCAGCCTCGGTTGCAGCTCTGGCGCCCCTCTTGTATAGCCGCCCAGCCGCCGGCGTAGCTCAGTGGTAGAGCAACTGATTCGTAATCAGTAGGTCGGGAGTTCGACTCTCCCTGCCGGCACCACTAAGTGGCTGATATTTAATGCATTTTTGGCGCGCCTTTTATTGTGCGGGCTGTGTGCGTTGAAACTGTCCGCAGTGTGTCCAGGGGCCAGGTCTAGAAATTACTCTGATGCCTCTCCAGAAACCCCGGCAAGCTGTTCAGTCAGGTCATGGCAAACGACTTTGCGAGAAGTCTGATCGTGTTGCACTGTCAACCGCAGCAGAGCGCGCCCGCTATGATGCAAGCCCGTATCATTGCAGGCTCGAAGGCGGATCGCCGGTTCGCCACCGGGTCAAGCCGGCGACGCCGTGTCCTCATCGATGGCGCACAGATGACGCCAATTCCGCACTGCGCCGGGCGATCACCTTGGGGTTCGTATCCCAAGTTTGGGAGGATGGCTTTCCAAGATACGCATGGCTTCGGGAGGGGGATATGGTATATGAAGCAAGGCATACCCGCGGGCCTTTCTAGACCGACTTGCTGATGTTCTCGGGATCACCGCTGCGCAAGACATATGCATGGCGTCTTCTGATGTGGACGTGTTAGCGAGTGAACTCGCAACAGCTCGTTTGGCAGCAAAACTGGATGGTCCACACGATATCAACTTTGCACCTTTGAAGAATGTTCGAGTGCCTGAGGATAGATCTCAGCAACCTGCATGGTTGATAGGGAAGAGTGCCGCTAAGAGCGTTCGGCAACAGCTCGATATTTCGCTTTCCGACAGCCAGGGCGCCGATAAATTCTTAGAGGGTGTTATGCATTTCTCATAAGCGCTTCTGCGTGTTTGAGCATGTATCCGATGAAGGCGATGAGGTGAAAGCCTGCGAGTGTTTCGGCGTAGCGCTCGTAATCTTTCACAAGCCTGCGGCAACGTGTAGCCCAGGCAAAGGATCTTTCCACAACCCAGCGTCTCGGCAGCAGGACAAAGCCTCGTTTGGCTTCCGGCAGCTTGACGACGTGCAGCGCTATCCCTTCGGCTTTTGCGGCTTCACTCGCGGCCTCGCCGGTGTAGCCCTGATCGACGTACGCCAAGGTGACGTTGTCGCCCGTCGCTTCCTGAACATCCGCGGCAAGGCGAGCCACGGCCGCGCGGTCACCGACATCGGCCGGCGTCACGTGCAATGCGAGCAGGTGACCCAGCGTATCGACCGCCAGATGCACCTTCGATCCGCGCTTGCGCTTGGCACCGTCGTAGCCGGCGCGCGTGCCGCTTTCCGGCGTTGAGCGCAGCGTGCGGCTGTCAATAATCGCGGTCGTGGGCTCTGCCTTTCGGCCCG
>CAZZVF010000234.1:0-5469 GCA_964657355.1 uncultured Buchnera sp. | reverse complement strand
CAAGGGTCGTTCCTTGAACAATTATCGCGTGCCGAGACGATGCGGTCCGAATAAAGCCACAGCTTCTGTCGCGGACGTCGCCGATGCTTTTCGCGAGGCCGCCGACGCGTCTGCGCAGCCGTCAGCGCGGAAGAACCGGTATGCTCACGGGCAATGGGGCTTCGGTCAGCGTGTTGAGAAAAGCGATCAGGTCGCTCTTGTCGGCAGCGCTGAGATGCAGCGGCCGGAGGATCTCGGCGCGACTCGGTCGGTCGATGCCGCCGCGGTCGTAAAGGTCGATGACGGCCTCGAGCCTCGGGACCGATCCGTCATGCATGTAGGGCGCACGCCTTGCGACGTCGCGGAGGGTCGGCGTCTTGAACGCGTAACGCAGCTTGCGCGAGGTGGGGAACAGCGCACCCCGCCCGATATCCTTGCCCTGGCCGACGCCGATGTCGTGGAACGATCCATCGGTGAAGGCCCAGCCGCTATGGCACGCGGCACAACGGCCTTGCCCGTTGAACAGGACGAAGCCGTGCTTTGCGGCAGCGCTCATGCCGGCGTCGTTGCCGGCGACCCAGCTGTCGAAGGGTGATGGCCCGGAGACGATGCTGCGCTCGAACGTGGCGATCGCATCCTCGACATTGGCGCGGGTGATGCCCGCTCCAGGATAAATCGCGTCGAAAGCCGTGACGTATCCCGGCACCGCATGAAGCCGCTTGAGCGCTTCCGGCACGGGAAGGTTCATGTTCCGCGGGCCGGCGACGGCAGCGAAGGTCACGGCTTCCATGGTGGCGAATTTTCCGTCCCAGCCGAAGCGGGGCAATCCGTCGATATCGATGAGCGTCGGCGCGCGAAGGTCCATCGGAGCGCCATTGTCGCCGATTGCGCGCGGCAGGCCCGCAGCCCAGGACAGCCCGGGATTATGGCAGGTCGCGCAGGACTCGGCGGCGTGCAGCGACAGGATGGGATCGAAGAACAGAAGCTGCCCCAGATCGAGCTTCTTCTTTGCGATACCGGTCGCGGCAACGCTCGCCGGAGGTGGCCTGTAGCTGGCGAGGAGAGCGGGCGTGTTCTGCGGATCGGCGTTGGAGGCTTCCGGCTCCGCAGCAACCGCGAGCGGACGCAGTTGCACGCAGCAGACGAGGATGGCCAGAGAAACGGCAGCGGCGCCTAAATTGCCGCGTGCCGACATGCCCTGCATGGGAACCACGACCTTTACAAATCGCTTCCGGAAGAGCCCGAATACGGACATAGCTTACTGGTGTCGTTGACTATTAGACGAGTGTTCCACGCCTTGGCTTGCAACGCCAGCTTGCATTTTTCGCTGGATCGAGCTGCAGCATGCTTTTCACGCCGAGCGGTTCCACACCGCCTGGACGGCGCGGGTCTCAGGCATAGGCGTAAGGGCCGCCCTTCTCGAGTGCCGCCCGATACGCCGGCCTGGCGTGGATCTGACCGAGCCACGCCTGCAACTGCGGATGCCCTGCGAGCCCGATCCGCGCCGCCGCCGCCTCGACCGGGAAGCTCATCATCACGTCCGCCGCGGTGAAGGCGTCCCCGGCAAAGAAGGGGCGACGCGCGAGTTCGGCTTCCATCAGGGCGAGATGCGAATCGAGCATCGGCTTCAGGTAGCTGCTCTGGACGTTGCTCGCGATGAGCCTGGCGACTGGCCGGATCAGCATCGGGACGCGTTTCGGGATTTCCCCGAAGATGAGGGTCATGACGAGCGGCGGCATCGCCGAACCTTCTGCGAAGTGCAGCCAGTAAGTGTAGCGGAGCCGCTCGTCAGTATCCGGCGGCGGGATCAGGCGGCCACCGGCGTAGCGGCCGATGATGTAGTCCACGATCGTGCCCGTCTCCGCGATCGTCCGGCCGTCGTCGGTGATCACCGGGGACTTCCCGAGCGGGTGAACGGCGCGCAGCGACGCCGGGGCGAGCATCGTCTTGGCGTCGCGCTCGTAGCGCTTCACCTCGTATGGCACACCCAGTTCCTCGAGCAGCCACAACACGCGCTGTGAACGCGAGTTGTTCAGGTGGTGGACAATGATCATGCGCGGCCTCCCTGCCGGCGAATTGGTTCGCACGATGCCGGTTGCCTGACCAGATCAACCCGATCTCGGGAGACTACCTGGAGAGTTCGCGCGTCATGCCGTCGAGGCCGGCGAGGGTGAGCGGAAACATGCGGTCGGCCATCAGCTGCCTGACAAGCGCGATGGACTGTGTGTAGCGCCAGTGCTCCTCCGGCGCCGGGTTGAGCCAGGCCGCACTTCTGAAATGGGCGCAGAGACGCTGCATCCACACATTGCCGGCTTCCTCGTTCCAGTGCTCGACGCTGCCGCCGGGCTGGACGATTTCGTAAGGGCTCATCGTGGCGTCGCCGACGAACACCAGCTTGTAGTCCCGGCCATAGGTGCGCAGCAGATCGTGCGTCGAGAGCGATGTCGTGTCGCGCCGGCGGTTCTCGCGCCAGACCTTTTCGTAGACGCAGTTGTGGAAGTAGAAATGTTCGAGATGCTTGAACTCGCTGCGCACGGCGGCGAAGAGCTCCTCGGACGTGCGGATATGGTCGTCCATCGAGCCGCCGATATCGAGCAGCAGCAGGATCTTTACGGCATTATGGCGCTCGGGGACCATGCGCAAGTCGAGCGAGCCGGCATTCGTCGCCGTGGCTGCGATCGTGCCCGGCAGATCCAGTTCGGTCGCCGCCCCCTGGCGGGCAAAGCGGCGCAGGCGGCGGAGCGCCACCTTCATGTTGCGCGTGCCGAGTTCCGCGTCCGCGTCGAGGTCGCGGAAGTCGCGCTTGTCCCACACCTTCACCGCGCGGCGGTGGCGGCTTTCCGCCTGGCCGATCCTGATGCCTTCGGGATTGTAGCCATAGGCGCCAAAGGGCGAGGTGCCGCCGGTGCCGATCCATTTGTCGCCGCCCTGATGGCGTTCCTTCTGCTCCTCGAGACGCTTGCGGAGTGTCTCCATGAGCTTTTCGAAGCCGCCGAGCGCCTCGATGGCCGCCATCTCTTCGGGCGAGAGGGTCTTTTCCATCATCCGCCGGAGCCATTCCTCGGGAATCGCCGTGGCAGGATCGGGGTCGATGGTCTCCAGGCCTTTGAACACGTGGGCGAAGACCCGGTCGAAGCGGTCGAGGTGGCGTTCGTCCTTCACCAGCGCGGCCCGGCTGAGAAAATAGAAATCCTCCACGATGTAGCCGGCGACATTCGCCTTCATGGCGCCGAGCAGCGTCAGGTATTCGGTGATGGAGACCGGAAGGCCCGCGACGCGCAGATGTTCGACGAAGCCTGCGAACATCGGTGAGGCGCCCGACTAGCCTTCGCGCCGCGCCATGAAGGCGAGGCGTTCGAACAGGTGCACATCCTGCTCGTTCTTCAGCAGCGCGCCGTGCAGCGGCGGAATGACGACGGTCTTCTCCCGCGTCCGCAGCGCCTCGGGCGGCATGTCCTCGATCATCAGCAACTTGAGCCAGTCGAGCAACTCGCTGGTGGCAGGCTTTTTCTTCAAGCCGGGCAGCTCCCGCACCCGGAAGAACATGGTGAGCGCCTCGCGCGCCAGATCCTGCTTGATGTCCGGATAATGGCTGTGGACGATGCGCTCCATCGTCTCGCGATCCGGAAACCGGATGTAGTGAAAGAAGCACCTGCGCAGGAACGCGTCCGGCAGTTCCTTTTCGTTGTTCGACGTGATGATGACGACGGGACGGTGCAACGCCGCGACGGTCTGCCTGGTCTCGTAGACGAAGAATTGCATCCGATCGAGTTCCAGCAGCAGATCGTTCGGAAACTCGATATCGGCCTTGTCGATCTCGTCGATCAGCACGACCGACTGCGTATCGGCCGCGAACGCATCCCATAATTTTCCGCGCACGATGTAGTTCGCGATGTCGTGCACGCGCGCATCGCCGAGCTGTCCGTCGCGCAGGCGGGACACCGCATCGTATTCGTAGAGTCCCTGCTGCGCCTTCGTGGTGCTTTTCACATGCCACTCGATGAGGCTCATGCCGAGTGCCGCCGCCACTTCCTGGGCCAGCACGGTCTTGCCGGTTCCGGGCTCCCCCTTGACCAGCAAAGGCCTTTGCAAAGCAACGGCGGCGTTGACCGCGACCTCGAGGTCGCGTGAGGCGACGTAGCGCTCGGTGCTCTTGAATTCGGCCACCCGGCATCTCCAGGGCAAATGCTGTCCGCGCGAAGGGGATCAGTCATACCCCAGAAGTAGCCGAGCAATCGGTGTTCGACAAATCGGCGACCCCCTGGCCGATTTCGGCCGCTCCTGCACGGCGTTCAGGTGCGCCCGTCAGGGATGGGTGTAGCTGACCAGCGTGCCGCCATGCCCGTCGGTCGCGAGATGGAAGAACGTGGCGTTAAAGCTGCCGGTCAGAGACACGGACGCGGTATGGCCGGCGGACGAGATGGCCAGCGTCCCGACATTGGTGCCCTGGGTGTAGAGCAGCGTCGCCTGCGCTGGCGCCACTTCCGTGATGTCGAGCGTGTCCGTGCCGGTCCAGTTGCCGATCAGCGCGCCGTTGATAGTGGCCATCGCCCCCTGGAAAATGTCGCCCACGGGCGATGCCCAGAACAGCATGTTCGGCTGGCTGACTGCGAGGAGTGCCGGCGTGCCGCCCCCCAGCGTTTGCGGCGTGATGGCGATGGTGGCGCCGCCATGCGCGTCCCGACCGGAGGACAACGCACCCGACAGCGGCGCCGTCGTGGCGATCCGCCAGTTCTGGCTTGCCGTGCTGGCAACCAGGGTGCCGCCGCTGATGCCGATGCCGGTGAGCGAGGCGCCGGGGAGGTCGATGATGTCGCCGGTGGTGAAGCCTGCGACCGGCGCCAGGAAGTTCGACGGCTGGTCGATCTTCAACGTGCCGCCATGGCCTGCATCGGCGAAGGTCACTGTCTCGGTGACCGGGGCCGCGTTGCCGAATTCGAGCGATGCGCCGTCGCCGATCAGCAGCGCGCCGGTGCCGGTGATCGACTGCAGCAGGGCCAGCGAGCCGCCGGCGGCCTGGAACTGCGCCACGTAGGAGTCCATCCGCCCGGCCGTCGTCGGGCCGAACGATCCGCTGGCATAGCCGGTGGGCGTCTTCGCCGGCCCTGCGTAATAGACGGCGTGGTCGCGCAGATAGTCGGGCATCGGCTCGCCCGCGTCGAGTCGCTCGGCGATCTTCGCGTGCGCGATGTCACGGGCGACGACGAGCGAACCGGTCAGCGAGAGCCGGGTCGACACGGGGTAGTGCGAGAGCGTGGCACGGATCTCCGCCATCGGCCGGTTGAGGTCGATCCTGACCACATCGTCGTCGAGATGCTCATCCGTGGTCTCCGGAAGGAAGCGCGCCGGGTCGGTTTCCAGCTCCTCGAGCCACACCCCGGAGCGGTCGATGCGACCCACGGCCTGCCGGTCGGCGGAGCATGAAACCGCAATGGCCACAGGCAGACTCGCCCCGTGGCGAGGCAGCCTCACCACCCGGACGTCGTGGCA
>CAZZVF010000233.1:0-5481 GCA_964657355.1 uncultured Buchnera sp. | reverse complement strand
CTCGGCGCCAGTCTCGGCGACGATCTCTCCTTCGGGGGCGCCGAAGATGCTGGATCATGCCGAGACACCGCCGCCACCATCCGCGAGACCGCAGGCGGTACCGGGAAAGATCGTGGCGACGATGCCGGCACCGGCCACCGCCGCACCCTCGTTGCCGGCCCAGGACGAGGCGCGGGCGAAAAAGGCGCCACCCAAGCCGGTCGGCATCCCGCGCCCCGTCGCACCGCCGCGTGCTGCGCAAACTCAGCGCATCGTGTTTATCTCCGGTGAACCGGAAACGCCGGGCAACGACTACAGGGTTCTGCGCGCGGTGCATGCCGCAGGCCTTCTCGGATGGCAGGCGCAGGCGCTGACCATCGCCACCGCGACCAATGACAGGCTGGACGGCGCCGACATCGTCGTCATCTGGCGTGCGACATGGTCGGCGGACATCGACCGCATCTTCGCGTATTGCCGCAAGACGGGCGCGGTCACGATCTTCGATGTCGACGATCTGATGTTCCGCCCCGAACTCGCGCGCACCAAGTTGATCGACGGCATCCGGTCGCAGCATCTGCAGGAACTCGACGTGCAGCGTTTCTACGTGCGCATCAACCAGAGCCTGCGCGCGGCCGATCTTTGTTCATGCACGACCAGCGAACTCGCCTCGCATCTGCGGCTGTTCAAGAAGCCTGCCTTCGTGGTGCCGAATTGCTGGGACCAGGACACGTGGCGCCGCTCGCGCATGGCCGTCAGGCGTCGTCGCTCTGGCGAAAAGCAGGGCACCGGCGATGGTCTTCTGCGTATCGGCTACGCCAGCGGAACGCGCACGCACCAGAAGGATTTCGCCGTGGCCGTCGGCGCCGTGGCGCGCGTGCTGCGCGAGAACGCGGATTGCCGGCTGGTTTTGTTCCGTGACGCCACCAGCAAGGAAGGCATCGTGGTCGCCGACGAATTCGACGTGCTGAACGGCCTGGAAGAGCAGATCGAGTGGCGTGACAAGGTGGCGCTGCAGGACCTCGCCGGGGAAGTGGCGCGGTTCGACATCAACCTCGCACCGCTCGAAGTCGGCAACCCGTTCTGCGAGGCGAAGAGCGAGCTGAAGCATTGGGAGGCGGCACTCGTCGACGTGCCCACCATCGCCTCGCCGACCGGCCCGTTCAAACGCGCCATCGAGCACGGGCGCACCGGTTTTCTCGCGTCCAGCGAAGACGACTGGTACCAGGCGCTGTCGAAGCTGGTGCAAGATGCCGGGCTGCGTGCACGGCTTTCCCATGCGGCGCAACTCGATGTGCTGTGGCGTTTCGGACCGCTGCACCACACCGCTGCCGTCGGCTCCCTGCTCGACCAGGCGCGCGGCGGACGCCCGGCCGCACGCGCCATGCTGCTCGACCTGCTGTCGTCGCGCACCATGCGCCCTGAGCCGGTGCTGCCGGAACGCGAAATCGTGTTCGAACAGGACAAGCTCGGCCAGGCGGAAGTGACCGTCATCGTGCCGGTCTACAACTATGCGCATTATGTCACGGACGCACTCGACTCCGTGGCGGCGCAGACCACGCAGGTGCTCGACCTCGTCGTCATCGAGGATTGCTCGAAGGACGGCTCGCTCGGCGTCGTCACCGAGTGGGCGCAGGCCAACGCGGACCGCTTCAACCGGATCCTCGTGGTCCGCCATATCGCCAATGCCGGCCTGGGCTTTGGCCGAAATACCGGCTTCGACATGGCGGAGACGCCGTTCGTGCTGCCGCTCGACGCGGACAACACGATACGTCCCGAATGCTGCGCGCGGCTGCTCGCAACCCTGCGCAATTCCGGCGCCGCCTTCGCCTATCCAACCATCCGCCGCTTCGGCAAGGACAACCTGCTGATCGGCGACGAACCGTTTCTTGCGGCACGCCTGATCAGCGGCAATTTCATCGATGCGATGGCCCTGGTGCGGCGCGACGCATGGGCGGCCGCGGGCGGTTACGACCACGTGCGTTTCGGCTGGGAGGATTTCGACTTCTGGTGCCGGCTCGTCGAACTCGGGCTGTGGGGCGAGCACGTTCAGGAAGTGCTGGCGGATTACCGCGCCCACGACCAGTCCATGCTGCACACCCAGACCGATCTGCGCGAGAACAAGATCGCCTTGCTGGCCGACATGAAGAGACGGCACGACTGGCTAGACATGGCCGCGATGACTTTGTGAGCTTAATGGTACTAGGCCGGCCATCTGACATGCTGCTCTGCGCTTCCGGTGCTCAGCGACCATTAAGGTCGCCTGCGCGCCGGTTCTCGATCAGCGCGCCAGCTGACTCGGCCGAGCGCATTTACGGAGGCTAGGAAGAAGGTTGGGTGGCTTACACGGGTTTGTGTGAGGGATGGGTTTGAACCTGCTTGGGCTGGCGGCTTTCGGGGGTCGACTGTTTAGCGAGGGCCTCATGTCCGTGACTTTGAAGAAGCTTGCCGACCAGGTGATCGTCATCACCGGCGCATCGAGCGGCATCGGGCTTGAGACGGCGCGGCGGGCGGCGGCGGCGGGTGCCAAGGTGGTGCTGGCATCGCGCAACGAGGCGGTGCTGGCTCGCGTCGAGCAGGAGATACGCGCGGCGGGGAGCGAGGCGATCCATGTCGTGACCGACGTGTCGAAACGCGAGGACGTCGAGGCGCTCGCGGCCCGCGCCGTCGAGGCCTATGGATCCTTCGATACCTGGGTGAACAATGCCGGCCTCGGCATCTTTGGGAAGTTGGAGCAGGTCTCCGAGGAGGACAGCCGGCGGCTGTTCGACGTAAACTTCTGGGGCGTGGTGAACGGCACCATCGTTGCCGCGTCGCACCTGCGCAAGACCGGCGGCGCTATCGTAAATCTCGGCAGTGTCGCGTCCGATATCGGATTTCCAATGCAGGGCATGTACTGCGCGTCGAAACACGCCATCAAGGGATTTACCGACGCTTTCCGCATGGAATTGCAGGAGGACGGCGCACAGGTTGCCGTCACGCTGATCAAGCCGACCGCCATCGACACGCCGTTTCCCATCCATGCGCGCAACTACACAGGCAAGCGGCCGAGTCTGCCGCCGCCCGTTTATGCGCCGGAGGATGTGGCAGACGCGATCCTGCATGCCGCGGTGCATGGTGGTCGTGACTACTATGTCGGTGGCGTTGGCAAGCTCATGACCAGTTTCAACAAGGTAGCACCCCGTGTTGTGGATGCGTTCGGCGCGCACATGATCACCAAGCAGTCGACGCGCGACGAACCGGAGAATCGTCATCCCATGGGCAATCTCTACGATGCCGGCCCGGACGGGCAGGTGCATGGCGACACCAACCACCTCGTCATGCGGAGTGCCTACACCAGGGCGACCATGCACCCGCTTGCGGCCAGTGCGATCGTGGCCGGTATCGGCCTCACCGTGGCCGCGGTGCTCGGCCGAAACGACAAGTCGTGATTGGAGAACGGGCATGAAGGCACTCTGCTGGCACGGCAAAGGCGACATCCGCTGCGATACGGTGCCGGATCCCAAGATCCAGCATCCTCGCGACGCCATCATCAAGGTTACGTCCTGCGCCATCTGCGGGTCGGACCTGCACCTGATGGACGGCATCATCCCGTCGATGATGAGCGGCGACGTGCTTGGCCACGAGACGATGGGCGAGGTCGTCGAGGTCGGCTCCGAAAACAAGGCGCTTAAGGTCGGAGACCGCGTCGTGGTGCCGTTCACCATCGCCTGCGGCGAGTGCTTCTTCTGCAAGAAGGGCCTGTTTTCCGGCTGTGAACGCTCCAACCCGAACCACAAGATGGCCGAAGAACTCTGGGGACATTCCCCTGCAGGCCTGTTCGGCTACTCGCATCTGCTCGGCGGATATGCCGGGGGCCAGGCCGAATATCTGCGTGTTCCGTTCGCCGATGTGGGTCCGATCAAGGTACCGGACGGGCTGACGGACGACCAGGTGCTGTTCCTCTCCGACATATTCCCGACCGGCTACATGGCCGCCGATTTCTGCGACATCCAGCAAGGCGACACGATCGCGATCTGGGGCTGCGGACCGGTGGCGCAGTTCGCCATCAGGTCGGCTTTCCTGCTTGGTGCTGAACGGGTCATCGCCATCGACACCGTGCCGGAACGCCTTGCGATGGCGCGCGACGCAGGGGCGGAAACGCTCGATTTCGCGAAGGACGACATCTACCAGTCGCTGCTCGACATGACCAAGGGCCGTGGACCCGATGCCTGCATCGACGCCGTCGGCACCGAGGCGCATGCCACGACCGGCATCGACAGCGTGCTCGACCGGGTAAAACAGGCAGCGTTCCTGGGCACCGACCGGCCGCATGTGCTGCGGCAGGCCATCCATAGCTGCCGCAACGGCGGCATCGTCTCCATCGTTGGCGTCTATGGCGGCCTGCTCGACAAGATCCCGATGGGGTCGGCCATCAACCGCGGCCTCACCTTCAAGATGGCGCAGACACCGGTTCAGAAATACATCAAGCCATTGCTGGAGCGGATCGAGAAGGGCGAGATCGATCCGTCCTTCGTCATTACACACAGTGCCAAACTCGAGGACGGACCGGACATGTACAAGACCTTCCGCGACAAGCAGGATGGCTGCATCAAGGTGGTGTTGAAGCCATGAGCGATCGCAGTCTTGCCGTTCACGACGTCGAGCTCGCCAAGGGGCTCGGCTATTTCAGTCTCGGCCTCGGGCTGACTGAAATCTTCGCCGGCGGCATGCTCAGCCGGCTGCTCGGCCTCGGGCAGCCATCGCTCGTGCGAGCCTTCGGCGCGCGTGAACTTGCAGCGGGCGTCTACGTGCTGGCGAGCCCCGATGCACCGGCGGGATTGTGGGCGCGTGTCGGTGGCGACCTGCTGGATCTCGCAGTACTCGGATCGGCGCTTGGCCCCAGCAACCGAAATCGCGGCGCCGCCGTAATCGCGACCTTGATGGTGGCAGGTGTCACGGCACTCGATGTGCTATGCGCGACGTCGTTGAACAACCGTTCGAGCCGCGCGCTGCGCACGGCGAAGAACAGCCGCTATCGTCCCACAGCCAAGCCGAAGCCACGGCCTCGTACCAGAGCAAAGCCCCGGCCGCTTCCTGCGTAGCCGGAAGGCCGGTCAGGCCGGAACGCGCAGCTTCGAATGCCGCAGCCCGTAAGCGGCATACACGGCGCCGCCGATCACCAGCCAGAGACCGAGGCGCCACCACGTGCCGTTTGACAGGGACACCATCAGCCCGACGCAGGTCAGCACGGCGAGAATGGGGGTGAACGGCATGAACGGCGTGCGAAACGGCCGCGGGGCGTCGGGCATGGTACGGCGCAGCACCAGAACGCCGGCGGACACCACGGCGAAGGCGAGCAGCGTGCCGATCGAGACGAGGTCACCGAGCAGGTCGAGCGGGAAGAAGCCGGCGAACACGGCGGCGCCCACGGCGGTGACGATGCTGCCGACATGGGGCGTCTTGTAGCGCGGATGGATGCGGGCGAAGGCGGCCGGCAGTAGCCCGTCGCGGCCCATGGCGTAG
>CAZZVF010000232.1:0-5491 GCA_964657355.1 uncultured Buchnera sp. | reverse complement strand
CGCATATCGCGAAGACGGACGCTGCCCTGTGCGGGGCCGTGGCGGTCGCGATGGTAGTGCTCGCCCGCGCCTGGATGGGCAGACGCGTCAGCATCTGGCACGCCGCCACGTTCTGGGCTGCCGTTGGAACGGGCATCCTGCTGAAGGGGCCGGTGGCGCCCATGGTCGAAGGGCTATGTATCGCCGCGTTGGGACTTTCCGCCGGACGGTGGCGCTGGTTGCTCGCATTGCGGCCTCGCTTAGGCCTGCCGCTCCTCGCGATCGTGGTGTTGCCATGGTTCGTCGCCATCGGGATTGCGACGCATGGCGCCTTCTTTGCCCAGGCTGTCGGTGGCGACCTGGGCAGCAAACTCGCGGGTGGAGCCGAGGCGCATGGCGGTTTTCCCGGGCTGCACCTGTTACTCCTACCCCTGCTCGCCTTCCCTTCGGCGGCCTTCGTAATTTGCAGCGCTCCGTGGGCATGGCGGAACCGTCGCGAGCCTGCGGTGCGCTTTCTGCTCGCGTGGAGCGCGCCGTCCTGGCTGGTGTTCGAGGCGGTGCCGACCAAGCTGCCGCACTATCCGTTGCCGCTCTATCCGGCACCTTTTCTGCTGGCGGCACTTTGGCTTACCGCTGGCGGCCTGCGTTCGGTACCGACATGGCTGCGGAATGCGGCGCGCACAGCCTCGATCATTGCTGCATTTGCCCTGGGAACGGCGGCGGCCGTCATTCCGCTTGCCCTGCACAGCCAATGGTGGCTTGGCGTGCCGGCGATGGTCGCAGCCGTTTTCGCCGGCTGGGCTTGTTGGCGCGAACGGCCATGGCTGGCGTGCATCGCGGCAATGCCCTTGTACTGGTGCATCCTACAGCTGGAATTGCCGCGCCTCGCTCCGCTTTGGGTGGCACCGCGTGCGGAAGCAGCGCTGCAACGGCATTGGCCTAGCTTAAACCGGTTCGGCCGCGGGCTCGCGGTATGCGGCTATGCGGAGCCCAGCCTGATGTTCACGGCGGGGACCGATATTGCGTTGTACTGGAACGGTCGCGAAGGCGCCGACGCGCTGCAATCCGGATCCGCATCTGCGGTGCTGGTCGAGGGCCGCAATCAGCACGATTTCGATGCTCAAGCTGCGCGGGACGGCCTCGCGCCAAGGTTGCAGGATGTCGTTACCGGCTTCAATTATTCTCGTGGCCGCGAAACGACGCTGCGCCTGTTCACCAGATAGGCTTCACCAAGGCGGACGACGCTAAGCATCATCCGACCGAACGGACTACCTATCGGATAAAAATGCTCAAAACAAAGAGCTAGAGTTTATTCTGACCCACTTCGATGGGGAAAAAGCTCGAGCTCACCTTGGCCGCCAGCACTTCGTCGATGAGGCGCAACAGTGCTGGAGCCGTAAATGGCTTGGGCAGAAAGCGCTCGATTTCGGACATGCCCCGGAGCTCGCCGTAGCGGCCGCTGATGTAGACGACTGGCAGGTTTGGATGCATTGCCCGCGCCGCCCGGGCGAAAGCCAGGCCATCCATGCCGCCGCCCAGATTGATGTCCGTCACTACGACTTCAGGAAGATGCTCACGTCTCAGCACCATTAGTGCCTCCTCGGCGGACGGCATGCCCTCGATGTCGAGCCCCGCAGCGTGGAGCGCCTCGGCCAGACAGTCTCTTACGAGATCGTCATCCTCGACCAGTAGAACGTCCACCGTGTCATTACCCCATTGCATGGGAAAGACATTGCTCCACACCTATCGGTGGTAAACTACACGATAAGGAGATAAAGACGCGTATTGCCCAGTGGCTCGCCAAATGGTGCTAAATAGCAACATAACGCACGTCAGGGTTGCGCAGGCGGGTGGTGGAGCTGAGGGGAATCGAACCCCTGACCTCCTCATTGCGAACGAGGCGCTCTCCCAACTGAGCTACAGCCCCGCCGTGCGGCGGCGGACAATGCTCAGACGGGCGCGAAGCAGTCAAGACGCCCATTCCGTTACGCTGGCGCCGCAATGGCCGCCGGCGACCGCGCCATTGCAAGGGTCAGATCGGGCGATTAGGTTCCGGCCGTTTGGCGGAGGCCGGCTTGATTACCGACATCGTATTCCGTGTTCTGTTCGCGCTGCTGAGCCTCTATAGCTGGGCGCTAATCCTTTCTGCAGTGATCAGCACACTGATTTCATTCGGCGTCCTGGATAGCCGAAACCGCCTGGTTTGGTCCGTGGCCGACTTCCTCTACCGGGTCACTGAGCCTGTGCTGCGTCCCATCCGTGCTGCCATTCCAAGCTTTGGCAATATCGACCTCAGCCCGTTGATCGCCTTGCTCCTCATCAAGCTCGTCGTGACGCCCGTCCTGCAGGAAATCTACGGCGGCATCCGTTTTGGTGTGTGGCAGCCGCTCTTCTAGCACTGGCATCCCTGCGCATAGCACTGGCATCCCGGCGCCAAGCCGCTCCTACTCAGCCGCCATGAGCAAAGCCGGCCGATTGTTACTGGCGGTGGCGGCGCGCTTCGCCCGGTCAAGCACGTGGCCGCGCAGGCGCTCCGGCCCGGCCTCGGTCGGGTTTGCCGCGAGCATGGTGGACAACCTCGCGCTCAGAACGAAGCCGGCGCGGTTCTCTTCACGTCTGCTGGAATAATGCATCAGTCCGCTCGAGAACGTGCCGTCGATCAGCGCCGCCGCGACATCCGTGTACCGAGCGAGGTAGCGCTCTTCGTCCGCCTGCAGTGCGCGTTCGCTAATTGCAAAAAGCATCTCCCCGTCATCCGCCGCGATTGCAAGCCTGAACAGCGCCGGCGCGGCCGACTCGAACTCGGAGTCCGAAAGTGTAAGCCGAACGATCGCCTTATTGAGGCGCGCCAGGTCCGAATGGTGGATGTCGACAGAGTCAGAGCATAGCTGTAGGACGCGCAGGCCGCATGGTCCGATCCTGCTGTTCTGCGATACGCTCAGCAGGAGACCGGAAATTGCCTCGTGCACGCGGCCGCATTCGGCGTCGACCAGCGCGCCGAGCAGCAACGGCTCGGTAAAGCGGACTGCAGGAACAATCTTCACTGGCTTGCTCGGCCATGAAGGAGCTTGCGGCGAAGTGCCTCCACGGTGCGTCGCTGCTGCCCGCATCTTGCCAAGATGGGTGCACGCAGCGGCAAAATTTTCGCTGCCAAGGGTGCGCGCGTAGGCCGCCACGATGTCGGGGTACGCCAGCCGGTCGCTAGGCGTCGTGAGGATCTGCCGCAGACGTTCGGGGTCCGGGCTGATGCTGATGCTGTAGGCGCGGAAGTTTTCCGTGTGTTCGCCGGCGCGGCGGCCAGCGAAAAGCGAGCATAGATCGGAAGCGCAGGTTTTGCCAAATGGCCCAGGATCGACAGCGTTCGCGACCCTTGCAAAGTTCTTCTGGCGCGACGTATTCGAGATCATGCTTGGACGACCGACTTCGTAGAGGTACAGCGGCAGCGGGCAGATTTCGATGCGCTCGCCCTTCTGCAGAAGGCGGACATAGAGTTCGTAATCCTCGTGTCCGACGCCATAAATTTCGGTGTATCCGCCGACCGCATCGAAAGCGTCCCGCCGGATTAGCGACGTGGCCGAACCGAAGCAGTTTTCCAGCGGCGCCATGGCAAGCGGGCCGCCGAGTGGCAGATAGCTCACCTTCTGCTCGAACTGGTCAGGAAACGGAAATGCGAGCGAGCGCCGGCTTTCCTCCATGAAAAGGTTCAGGCAGTTGACAACGGCACTCTCGGTGGATTCAGCCGCTGTGACGAGCATCTGCACCATGGTCGGAAATGCAATGTCATCGTCGTCGAGAAACAGCAGGTAGTCGCTCGTCGTCTCGCGGGCGATGCGGTTTCGCGCAGCGCCGAGATAGAGGTTTGCCTGGCGGATCAGCCGCACGCCAAGCTTGTCGAAGAGCGGCTGCAGCCGGGTGAGTGCCGCGATCGTGGAGGGCTTTGTCGATCCGTCATCGACCACGACGATTTCGACTTTTCCATGCGTCTGCGCGGCGATGGAAAGCACCGCCTCGACAAGCTTTTCCGGCCTGTCGTGGTGCACGATGCCGACGACCACGCTCGGAGTACGCCGCCCCGCAGACTTCGTTCGTGCAAGCGGCTTCTGGTGCAGCGCCAGCCAGCTTCGCAGCGTCGCTTCCGGGGCAATCGCCGGGCTTGGTTGCGGCAGGCCGTTGGTGAGCACATCGCGCAATTTCGCGGCAAGCTCGCGATTGGCGATGTCGCACGTCATTGCCGCTGCCGACCTGTCGTCGAGCAATTCGCCGGCACCGCCTTCCGAGGACGTGATGAGCGGTTTGCCGAGTGCGATGGCTTCCAGTACCGAATATGGGCTGTTCTCGACCGGGGAGGCGACAACCACCAGCGCGCCGGGGCGCGACGACAGGTATTCTGCGGCTTCGGTGCGTCCATAATCGGGCAGGATCCGCAGCGGGAAATGCCAGGCGACCGCGCGTCGTGCGAGATACAGCGCGGACGGCGCGCCATTCACTTCGCCGAAGCGGCCAAGGAATGTGACGATGGTCCCGTCGGCCTCGAATTGTGCAGCAAGTTCGTCGACCGCATCGCAGAACTCGACGACGCCCTTGCGCTCCTCATGGCGGCCGAAAAAGACGATTTCATCGAAGAATTGGAGCCCGGCGGGCTGTGCCGAGCGGTGGCGGGCGGCGTTGGCGGCCAGATGCGAGCATAGGTTCTGGATGACGTGCACGCCGGAGGGCTTCGGCAGCTGCCAGGACTTCTTGTCGAACCAATCGAGAAGATATTGGCTCGGGCTGACCAGAATGTCGGCGCGGGCGATGCTCTCGCGCTCCATGAAGTCGATCTTCAGCTGGTCTTCGTGCGAGAAGGGATGGCCGTTCGCCTCGAGAGTCCATCGCGTCGGGCCATGCGCCTGAACCACCATGGTCGTGGCACCGAATCCGAGGCCCTGCCGTTTGGCGCCGAGCGTGTAGAAGCCCAGGCCCTTGTAGTCGTGGAAATGGATGAAATCGTAGGCGGTCTCCAGCGAGCGGAGATAGCAGAACAGGCCGTAAGCCTTGCGCTCGGCGGTCAGCGGCGGCCAGACATAGTCGCCGAACGGCACGTCGAGCACCCGGATGCCGTGCGCCGAATAATAGGTTTGCAGTCCCGCCCTGTGTCCGGCTGCTTCGTCGATCGGGACGAAAACGATGTCGACGCTGTGGCCGGCCTGTGCGAGGGCGATGGCCAACTCGTGGAAGGCGCCGCCGATGCCGCCGGAGCCTGTGCTGGAGGACAATTCCTCCGTCACGAGGGCAACGCGCCTCGGCACATCGGCAACGGGCAAATCCGGCGCCGGCCCCGCTGCGGTGGCATGGACCAGGCGGGCTGAACGGTTCGGGCGCTTCATGTCAAACGGGTCCTTCGCTGGCGTTCCTCGATGCGGCCTGCCGCCTCGATACTTCTACGCAACAAATACCCGCTTCGAGTTACCCGACTATTAAGAACAGCCCTGAGGCCAGCTTGAGCCGCGCTGCTTTGCATGCGCCCCGCCTT
>CAZZVF010000231.1:0-5520 GCA_964657355.1 uncultured Buchnera sp. | reverse complement strand
TCCTGACTTGCCCGGAACGGCGAAGCTGTTAGCTTCCACCGCGATGTTAGCGAGCGCGCCCACATGGTCGGCGTCCGGCGCCCAATTTGGCCGGTGGGTTGCGCTCGTGCTGTTCCTGGCAGCCCAGCTCAGCTCCGGCGCGATCGCGCGCAATGCGGGACCGGCCGATGCCCGCCTCGCGGCGCTGGACGCAGCCATGGTCCTCTGCGCCGGAAAAAATCATGCGACGCCGGGCAGCCTGCCGCCGATCCACCATCACCTGGAGGACCCGGCACTCGCAGCATTCAATCACCATGCCGCTCAGCAAGCCGCGTTGCTGCAGATCGACGGCATCGTTCCGCCACCGCCGCTCAGCCGCATCCTTTGGACGGTCCGCCCGCCCACCTGTGCGCCGCCGGCACGATTTGCGACGGCCGCCTTTCCGACCGGACCTCCCCCCAGCCTGATCTGATCGCCGATCGCTGCCCGGAGGTGCCCACGCGCCTCCGCGCCTGATCCACTCATGACAGACAGGACCCTCCATGTACCGAACAGCTTCGGTCGCCGCACTGGCGTGCGTCGGCTCCTTCCTTGCTATCTCGCCGCTCGACGCCCATGCGGTGTGCGGCAGCCGCGTCTATCCCGTCACCCTCACGCTGGACGATCCGGGCGTGGCCGACGAAGTCACCATTCCGCAAATTACGTACACCCGTGCAGCAGCCGATAATGGCCCGGGCCCCAGCCACGACGTCAATGTCGCGTTCGAATACGACAAGCGCATAACCGAGAATTTCGGCGTCGGCTTCAACGACAACTACAGCATCAACCAGCAGAACAACGCCAAGACGCAAACCGGCTGGGACGATTTTTCGGTCACCTTGAAATGGGCCAAATGCGTCGATCCGGATGCCGACCTGCAGCTGGGTTTCGGCATCGTCCGTGAATTCGGCCGCACCGGCACGGCGCATATCGGGTCCGACGAATACGGCAACACCGCACCAACGGTGTATATCGGCAAGGGGCTGGATGAAATTCCCGTGCCCATGCTGCAGCCGCTGCAATTCACCGGCGAACTCAGCTATTCGATCGCGGACAAGGAAGCAAAACAGTTCAATACGACGGACCTCACGACCGGCCTCGTCACGACCCGCGACAACAACGGCTACGCCAATTCCTGGGCCGGCGCCTTCTCGGTTCAGTACAGCATCCCCTATCTGCAGAACCAGATAAAGGATTTCGGCCTGCCCGAACCGTTCGCCCATCTCGTTCCGGTCGCCGAATTCACCTGGTCTTCCACGGCGAAATCCAATGGCGGTGGTCCCACCAGCTGGACGCTGGCTCCGGGGTTCATCTACCTGCGCACCTGGTACCAGGTTGGTGTCGAAGCACTCATTCCGTTGAGCAGGGCGGCCGGCACCAATGTCGGCGCGCTTCTGCAGTTCCACGTTTTTCTCGACGACCTCTATCCGCACGGTATCGGCGCCCCGCTCGTCGACGATTTCCGATGAGCGCGCCAATTCCCACCACGCTGAAACACAGCGACAGGAAGCCGAAAATGACCCGTTTGCTGACCGCCCTCTTCTGTCTCCCACTGCTATCGCATGCCGCCACCGCCCACGCCTTCCTCGATGGCGCGATGCCACGGGTCGGCAGCGAAATCGCCACCGCCCCGGGCGAAATCGTGCTGCATTTCACCCAGGGCATCGAGCCCGCTTTCTCCAAGCTCGAGGTGCAGGACCCGTTGGGGACCAGCGTCGTCGCAGGCGCTCCTCACGCAGCCAGCGACCCGACGCGTTTCGCCGTGCCGGTCAAGCCGCTTGCCCCGGGCGTCTACACGGTGACCTGGCACGTCACCTCGGTCGATACACATAAGACGCAGGGCAAATTCCACTTCACCGTGACGCGGTAGCAGGGCAGGGGCGGTGCCACCTTTCTTCGATCTGCAAGGAGGCGCCGCGCTGGCCGCCGCGCGCTGCACAGCGGTCACCGGCTTGCTGTCCGCGTTCGGTACAATCCTGTTTCGTGTCCTCGTGGCGCCAAAGGCATTCGAGCTCATGCAGCCGGATGGCGTGGCTGCATCCAGACGGCACCTAAACCTGCTCGCACAAGGCAGCATTGCGGTGGCCGTCGCCGGGTTCGGCTTCTGGCTGGTGACGCAGGCTGCGTTCATGGCCGATGCGGGCACGCTCGGCGCCGCATTCGCCGCTGTGCCGGAAGTGCTCGACAAGACGTCGTTCGGCCACGTGATCCTGCTGCAGTCCGCGGCGCTGCTGCTGCTCGCAGTGTCGACCGGATGGCGCGACACGCCGATGGGCCCGCGTGCGTCGCTGGTCCTGATATCCGTTGCGTTATCGCTTCAATCTGGCCACAGCCACGCGTTTTCCATGCAGTCCGGCTTCAGCCTGTTGCTGGCCTGCGACGTGCTGCATCTTGCCGGCGCCGGTGCATGGCTTGGCGGCCTCGTCCCGTTGCTGCTCATGGTGCGGAGCGCGCCGCCGAACGCCGCGGCAACCGCAGCGCGCTGGTTCTCCCCGCTCGGCCAGGCCAGCATCGCGGCCCTGGTCGCGTCGGCGATGGTGCAGGGCTGGGTGCTGGTGGCCAGCATCCCTGGTCTGATCGGCACCGCCTACGGATTGATGATACTGCTCAAACTCGCCTTGTTCGGTGTGCTGTTCGGCTTTGCATGGTTCAACCGCTACCGCTTCGCTCCTGCCCTGGTCAGGGACGATCCCGCGACGTCCAGGCGCATCCTGAGCCGCAGCATTGCATTGCAGACGGTTTTTGCGCTCGTCATAATCAGTGCGGCTGCTGTGTTGAGCGAACTGCCGCCCGCGATGCACCTGCAAGCAATTTGGCCGTTCGCCCAGCGCTTTAGCTTGGCGGCCGTCACCGAGGACGCCGATTTCCGCCGCGAGGTGCTACTGGCCGGAGCGGCACTGGCAGCCGCGGTGGCCGTCGTGGCGCTCTCGCTGGTGCTGCGTCGGTGGCGCCTTGCGGCACTCGCATCGGCCGTCGCGGTCGCGCGCTTCGCCCTGCCGCACTTGGATGTACTGCTCGTCACGGCGTATCCAACGAGCTTCTACCACTCGCCGACCGGTTTCACCGCCGCTTCGATCGTCGACGGACAGGGGCACTTTGCGCAGGACTGCGTGAGCTGCCATGGGCCGAAGGGCGCCGGTGACGGCATTCGGGCCAGGAGCCTGCACGTGCCGCCCGCCGACCTCACGGCGGCCCATCTGTGGATGCACAGCGACGGGGAATTGTTCTGGTGGATCAGCCACGGCATGGTCACGCCCGAAGGCGAACAGATCATGCCAGGTTTTGCCGCGGCGCTGGACGAGGATGCAAGGTGGGCGTTGATCGACTTCATCCGAGCCAACAATGCGGGAATTACGAAGCGCGCCACGGGGGAGTGGCAGCACCCGGTCAAGGAAGCCGAGTTCGGCATCACATGCGGCGACCGTGCACTGAAGCTGTCGGATCTGCGCGGGCAGTTTATCCGGCTGGTTTTCGGTGCCGCTTTCACCGTGCCCGATCCTTCGATGCTCCCCCCGCCGATGTCCATCCCGGCGAAGACTAGCCCGGCTATGAGCATGGAGAGTGGCGGCGTGACGACCGTCATGGTGGCGCCGCAAGACGGAACAAATGGGTCGGGCGCCTGTATCACCCGCGACGAGACGGTCCCGCTCGCAGCGGCCATCCTTTCCGGCGTGAAGCCGGCGGAAATGGCCGGCATGCAGTTTCTTGTCGATCCGGACGGCTGGCTGCGCGCCGAGCAGCCCCCCGGTGGGGCCCCATCCTGGAACGATCCGGATACGCTGGCGGCCGAAATCGTGATGTTGCGCAAGCACAAGATCGCCGCCACCGATGGCGCAAGCGAGATGATGAAAATGCCGATGGGCATGCCGATGTGAGTGGCGGGGGCGGGAATGGGGCGATCAGGAATTTGAGGCCGAGGAATCACAGGCACCTGATGAAAGATCGCAGGCACGTGGCGAAAAAAGCGGAAACGTCATGCAAAAATAACGGCGCGACGGTACTGGTCTGCGGAACCGCCGCCGCGATCCTGGTATGCGCGAGCCTGCTGCTGTGGCTTGTCTCGCCGGGGGGTGTGTCCGGCCGGTCGGCCGACACCATCGGAGGCCCGTTCAGCCTGACCGATGACCGGGGCCGTGCCGTCACCGAACGCAGCTTTCCGGGAAAGTATCTCGTGGTGTATTTCGGCTACGCCACATGCCCGGACGTTTGCCCGGCAACGCTGAACACGCTGGCTGCGTCGCTCGACAGGTTGGGAAACAAGGCCGATCTCGTTCAGCCGCTTTTCGTGACCATCGATCCCGTGCATGACACGCCCGCGGTGCTGCACCGCTACGTCAGTGCATTTTCACCGCGCATCGTGGGATTAAGTGGCACCATCGACCAGATGATGAAAGTCGCTGACCGGTACAAAGTCGTTCGCATCGTTCACCACACTGCCGGAACGCCTGGAACGACGACGCTAGACCACAGCTCCGTGCTCTATGTCATCGCGCCGGACGGCAAATTCATTGCGCCAATCCCCGCCGATGCAAGCGAAATGGTCATGGCCCAGGCGATCGCCCGTGACGTGTCGTAGCCCGAATTGCGTTCTGCCGGCCGAACATAGAGAGCATCATCCGACCAAAATAGGGTAACCTGTCGGATGAAGATGCTCGCCAAAACAAAAGGCTAGGGTTTTTCCCGATCCACTTCGATCGGGATGCTCTAGTTGGAGCAAGAAACATGCGCCGAATAACGACAATCGCCGCTCTGGCCTGCGCCCTCCGGGCCAGCTACCCGGCGATCGCCTCACCGCCACCCCCGGTGGCCGCCTCGGATGCATGGATGCGGGCGACGCCACCCGGCGCCTCCACCGGCGTCTTGTATCTGACGCTCACGAGCGCCGGCGGCGACAAGCTGGTCGGTGTGTCGACACCGGCCGCGCAAAGTGCCTCGGTGCACGACATGCGCATGGTTGGTACGGTCATGCAGATGCGGCCGCTCGAAGGCGGGCTGGCACTGCCCCCCGCCAGGAAGGTGTCGCTCAGCCCGCATGGCCTCCATGTCATGCTCGAGGGACTCAAGGCCCCGTTGAAACAAGGTTCGACCGTTCCCGTGCACCTGACGTTCGAGAAGGCACCGCCCGTCGACATCGCAGCACCCGTGCTTGCAATCGGAGCCAGCGGACCAGCCGGCGACGCAATGCCGGCCATGCCCGGCATGAGCATGGAACACTGAACCGCTGTTTTCGAGAGCATCTTTATACGACGGTGCCCCCTCTGGTCGGATGATGCTCTCGCCGCCTCACGGGATCAGCCGGTCGGCGCGGAGTTGCCCGAACAGGTCGAAGAAGGCGTCTTCGGTCGGGAGATAATCGGTGAAGCCCAGCGTCACCTGCCATGTGCAGCTCCAGCGGCCGGACGACGCCATCAGGTTGGCAGCAATCGGCTGCGCCGCGCATTGTTGCACGGGCTGGTCAAGCACGATGCGCCGGCTAAGCCTGGGGCGCCGGGCAAGCGTGGG
>CAZZVF010000230.1:0-5577 GCA_964657355.1 uncultured Buchnera sp. | reverse complement strand
GCTCTACCCGAAGCTCATTGACCTCAGCCTCGACCGGCTCATCCGGCTGCTGGGTGATCTCGGCAATCCGCAGGACCACTTGCCGCCGGTCATCCACGTCGCCGGCACCAACGGCAAGGGCAGCACCTGCGCATTTCTGCGCGCCATCGGCGAGGCGGCCGGGCTGCGCGTGCACGTCACCATCTCGCCGCACCTCGTGCATCTGCGCGAGCGCTACCGCATCGCCGGCGACCTCGTGGACGATGCAGTGCTGGCCTGCGTGCTTGCCGAAATCGAGCAGGTGAATGCGGGCCAGGCGATCACCGTCTTCGAGGCGTTGGTCGCCGCCGGATTCGTGCTGTTCGCGCGCAATCCGGCCGATCTGTGCATCGTCGAAGTAGGCCTCGGCGGCCGCTTCGATGCGACCAACGTGATGAAGTCGCCTGCAGCCTGCGCCATCGCATCCATCTCGCTCGACCACCAGGATTTTCTCGGCGACAGCCTCGATCGCATCGCCGCCGAAAAAGCCGGCATCATGAAACCGGGCCGCCCGGTGGCTACAGGTTTCCAAGTCCCGGAAGTGGCGGCGACGCTTCGCCAATGCGCCGACGAAAGTGGCGCCGTGCTGCTGGAACGCGGCCGCGACTGGACTATCGCCGAGCAGGACGGCAAGGTTCTCTACACCGACGCACACGGCTCGCTGCATCTGCCGCTCCCGTCGCTGCTCGGTATGCACCAGATCGAAAACGCCGGCATCGCCATCGCCGCGTTACGCGCGTCCGGCGTTGCAATCCCGAACGCTGCTTATAACGGCATAGCAGAAGCCGAATGGCCCGCACGCCTGCAGAAACTCGATGGCCGGCTCGCCACAAGCCTGCCGACCAATTTCGAACTCTGGCTCGATGGCGGCCACAACGCGGGCGCCGGTGAAACCCTCGCCGAACAACTCGCAGCCTGGACCGACAAGCCCACGCACCTCGTGGTCGGCATGAAACAAGGCAAGGACAGCTCTGGTTTTCTGAGCCCGCTGCTGCCATACGCAACCAGCGTCTTCGCCGTCGCCGAACCAGGCCAACACCTTGCGGCACCCATTGAAGACATCGTTGCTGCATCAGGCGGAATGGCAATCCCGGGCCCCGACATCGCGGGAGCCCTGCGCGAGATCGCGACCCTGGCACCCGGACGCGTGCTGATCTGCGGGAGTCTATATCTGGCGGGTGAGGTGCTTAAGCAGGAAGCGCTTTCTTTTCCTGAAGAAAAAGAAACAAAAATACTTTCGAATTCGCGATAGATATTTGAGGACTGAACCGCGAAGCTACTCCGATACCCTTTCGGCGATACCGCAATTTGAAGCTGGATGATTAATGCTTTTAAGCAATGTGACATCCACGGAAAATCCAGTACGTTCGAAACGGTCAATCCTGGCCCTTACAAATACCTGGCGCATCAAATCGATGTAGTTGATGACTTCGTCGGATAGTTGCTCCCAGCCTACCACCAGTATTTGGTAGGGCGGTTTACGTTGATTGTAGTCATTCCAAAAAATCGTATCCACAAACGCCGCTGGGCTCATTCCGTGCCAGACAGGACCTCCAATTGCGTCACGAAGCGCTTCAAGGAAGTCTGCCGGCGTATACCATCCGGTCGCGTCTAATTGAACCGGCACTGGCTTAAACTGCTCTAGGCGGGCGTCTCATGGGAGCCCTGCGCCTTCGACCAGTCACCCTAAGCATCGAGCAGCGCAACTCCGTCTGAAGGCGCGAAGCAAAGCCACAAGTCTTTTGGTTCTTTTCTCCAAAAAAGAACACTTGCCTCCCTAATCCTGCAACACGCGATCCGGCCGCATGGGCCGGAGGCGCGGCAACGGCACCACTGGACCATGCAGCGCCGAACCACGCCCCGACAAAGAGGGGTTTGTCATGAAGTAGTCGTGCGCACTCACAGGCTTCAGTCCCGGCGGCAACCGCTTCCAGGCGCCGTCGGCACCAAGTTCCCAGCTCTGCAGCGTGTCTTTCAGGTTCACGACCATGATCTGGTCCAGGACCTGCGCGTGCACCGTCGCATTGCGGATCGGCACCAGCGTTTCCACCCGCCAATCCATGTTGCGCTCCATCCAGTCGGCGCTGCTGATGAAAACCAGTGCGTGGCGGCTTGGCAGACGGTGGCCGCGGCCGAACACGCAGATCCGGCCGTGTTCGAGGAATCGCCCGACGATGGACTTGACCCGGATGTTTTCCGAAAGACCTTTGACGCCGGGGCGCAAGCAGCAGATGCCACGGATCACCGCCATGACATGCACACCGGCGTTTGAGGCTTCATAGAGCTTGTCGATCAACTTCGGATCGACGAGACTGTTCAGCTTAAGCCAGACCGATGCCGGCTTACCGTCCTGCGCGAACGCGATCTCCTTGTCGATCAGATCCAGCAGCGTGCTGCGCGTGGTGAGCGGCGAGAAGGCGAGCGCGTCCATCTTCTCGGGCCGTGCGTAGCCGGTCATATAGTTGAACAGCCGCATCGCATCGCGCGTGAGGTCGGGATCCGCCGTGAAGAAACTCAGATCCGTGTAGATGCGCGCGGTGATCGGGTGGTAGTTGCCGGTGCCGAAATGCGCATAGCTGCGCATCGACGTGCCTTCCCGGCGCACCACCAGACTGATCTTGGCGTGCGTCTTCAGTTCGGCGAAACCATACACCACCTGCACGCCGGCGGCTTCCAGCGAGCGTGCCAGGCGGATGTTCGCCTCCTCGTCGAAGCGCGCGCGCAGCTCGACCATCGCGGTCACCGACTTGCCGGCTTCTGCTGCTTCCGTCAGGGCCTTTACGATCGGGCTGTCCCGGCTGGTGCGGTAGAGGGTCTGCTTGATGGCGACCACGGCGGGGTCCTGTGCTGCCTGGCGCAGGAACTGCACGACCACGTCGAAGCTTTCGAACGGATGATGGACGATGATGTCCTTGGCGCGGATCGCGGCAAAGCAGTCGCCGCCGAAATCGCGTATCCGCTCGGGAAAACGCGGCGTGTAGGGCGGGAACAGCAGATCCGGCCGGTCATCCACGATCAGCTGTTTCACGTCGACGACGCCGATCAGGCCCTGCTGCAGCGTCAGCTCGTCGCGGTCGGTGTCGACGCTGTCCGACACCAGCTCGATCAGCTGTTCCGGCATCGATGCATCGACCGTGAGATGGATCACCGAACCGCGCCGGCGCCGCTTCAGCGCAGTCTCGTACATGCGCACGAGATCCTCGGCCTCTTCCTCGAACTCGATGTCGGTGTCGCGGATCAGCCGGAATATGCCCTCGCCCACGACGTGGAACCCCGGAAACACGCGATCCAGAAACATCGTGACCACGTCTTCGAGCATCACGAACCGGATGCTTTCCTGGCCAGGCAGCCGGATGAAGCGGTCGACCTGCGCCGGCAACGGAATCAGGCCGCGCATGGCATGGCCGACATGCTGGTCCAGCGTCACCGCGTCTTCGTTGCGCTGCAGCTGCAACGCCATGACGAGACCCATGTTCGGAATGAACGGGAAAGGATGCGCGGGGTCGATGGCGAGCGGTGTCAGGATGGGGAACACCCGTTCCATGAACCACGCATCGAGCCACCGCTTTTCATCGTCACTGATGGAGCCTGCCTTGACCACCGCAATGCCGGCTTCGTTGAGCGCCGTGCAGAGTTCCTTCCAGGCTTTCTGCTGCCGTTCCAGCAAGGTGCGTGCACGCTCATTCACGGCGGCGAGCTGTTGCGCGGGGGTGAGGCCGTCCGGCGACACGGTGGTCACCCCGGCATGCGCCTGCCCGATCAGGCCGGCCACGCGGACCGAGAAGAACTCGTCCAGGTTGGCCGCGGAGATCGAAACGAACCGCAGGCGCTCCAGCAACGGATGGTGGCTGTTTTCCGCCTCCTCCACGACGCGCGTGTTGAAGTCGAGCCAGGACAGTTCCCGGTTGATGAAGCGCGCGGGACTATCGAGGCCAATAGGTGGCGCAGCCGGCGCCTCTTCGGCGGCCTTGGCCCTCGAGGCGACGAGTGTCGGCTTCTGCCTCGAGGATGTCCGTTGCTGAGCCTGGTTGTTTGCCATGGGGTGATCCTAGAGCAGGGCATCGCCTTTGAGCGAGCCTGCAGGCGCATCGGCACTCAAATCTTCATCGACCGGGCCGTGCATGGTCTCGAGCACCTGAGCGGCCAGCCCCTTGGTAATGCCGCTTCCGGCCGCGAGCGACGCCCGGTCCAGGCGGCAGGCGGCCTCCCGCAACGCCGCGCCGGTGCGCGGCAGGCGGGCCAGCAGATAGTCCTGCACGGTTTCCGGCACTGCGAGTTGCCGGTCCGCCAGCAGCCGCGCCAGCAACGCCCGCAGCAGGCTGTCCTCGGGCTGGCCGAGTTCGACGCAGGCGGTGGCACGTAGCCGGCTGACCAGATCCGGCAGCACCATCGTCCAGCGCGACGGTGCCAGCGTAGCGGACAGCAACAGGGGCAGCCCGCGTTCGGCGGCCGCATTCAGCAGGTGCAGCAGCGCTTCCTGATCAGGTGCGCAGTCGGCATCGTCCACCGCCACCACGCCACTCTCCGGCAGGGCGACCAGGGTGCGGACCGCTTCGCCCGGCATCAGCGTGCCGGCGTGACGTTGGATGAACGCATGCAGCAGGTGCGTCTTGCCGCTGCCGTGCGGCCCCGCGACTGCAAGCCGAAGCCCGGGCCACTCCCAAGGCTGGTCCATCCATGCCAGGGCCTCGGCGTTGCACTGCCCGCGCAGGAAGCCGGATGCGTCGTAGAAGTCCGCTTGCGGGAAGGGGAAGGCGAGCTGTCTGGCCTGAGTCACACGCTAATCCGGTGGCATCAGACCGTGGGGTCGAGATAGAGCGGCGAGGTGAGATAGCGCCGCAGCCAGAACCGGGCGAGCACGCCGACAGTGGCCGCCACCGGCACGGCGAGCATGACGCCGAGGAAGCCGAATGCGGCGCCGCCCGCGAACAGGGCGAAGATCACCCATACCGCAGGCAGTTCGACGCGATCCCCGAGGAAGCGCGGATAGATCACGTAGCCTTCCAGGATCTGCCCGGTGAAGAACACCAGAGCCACGCGCACCACGCCTTCCCAGGTCGGGAACTGCGCGAACGCCAGGCCGATGGAGGCGACCGCGCCGGTGATCGAGCCAACATAGGGGATGAAGCTCAGGAACCCTGCCGTCAGGCCGACGACGAGCCCAAGTTCGAGCCCGACGATGGACAGGCCGAGCGCGTAGTAGCCAGCCAGGATCATGCAGCACATTGCCTGCCCGCGCACCCAGGCGGACAGGATGCGGTCGACTTCGCGCGCCTGTGCCCGCAGCACCGACTGGTAGCGTCGTGGCAGCCAGCTATCGACCCGCGCCACCACGCCGGGCCAGTCGCGCAGCAGGTAGAACGCGACGACCGGCGTCACGATCAGCAGCGACAGCACGTTGAACAATGCGTAGCCGCCGCCGACGATGTGGGTGAGGGCGTTGAGCAGGAAGCTCAGCATCGCGCCGGCCTGTCCGCTCACCAGGTCTGATAGTTTCGCGTCGACGTATTCCGGCCCGAGATGCTGCTGCAGCTGGGCGATCATCTTGCCGGCGAAGAT
>CAZZVF010000229.1:0-5595 GCA_964657355.1 uncultured Buchnera sp. | reverse complement strand
CTGTTCTCGCGTGAAATCGCCAAGCGCCACCGGATCGATTTCGCCTGGTTGATGGCGGGTGCGTATAGCGGCTTCCTGATGTTCCCGACGGGCATTTCCAGCTCAATCGCGCTGGCTGAAGCGACCCCCGGTTCGCCGTTGAACATCACGCAGAAACTCACCGGGCAGCTCGTGCCGTTGTCCGACACGCTGGCCACCAGGCTGAATATCGTGCCGGCCGTCATCCTGTTCCTGGTTCTACCGCCGCTTTTCGTGCTGATGCGGCCGTCTGAGGCAGCGATCGTGCCGGCCGATTCGGCGCGGATTGCAGCGGAGGACGAAGCGGGCGCAGCGCCTCCGCGCGTGCCTGGGCTGGCCGGCGTGCTCGATCGCGCCTGGATCCTCAACCTGGCAATCGTCGGTGCAGCGGCGCTCTACATCGCCCTGCAGATCGTACGGGGTACGTTTCACCTCGACATAAACTCTTTGATCCTCATTTTCCTGGCACTTGGCCTGCTGCTGCATTTCCGGCCGGTTGCGTATGCGGGCGCGGTGCAGAAGGCGGCACGCGTCACCGGGTCCCTGCTGCTCCAGTATCCGCTCTATGGCGGCATCATGGGCATCATGACGGCCACCGGGCTCGCCGGCGTCATCGCGCAAGGGTTCATCCACGTCTCGACCAAGGCGACGCTGCCGTTCTGGGGCTTCGTGTCGTCGATCGTCATCAGCCTGTTCGTTCCCAGCGGCGGCGGCCATTGGGCCGTGCAGGGACCGTTCATCGTGCCGGCTGCGGCGGCTCTGCACGTGAGCCAGGCTGCGGCTGCAATGTCTGTGGCCTATGGCGAAGGCGTCGCGAACATGATCCAGCCGTTCTGGGCGCTGCCGCTGCTCGCCATCGCAGGCATCGGCATGCGGCGGGTCATGGGGTTCACCGTCATCAGCTTCTTCGCCTCGTTCATCGTGTTCGGCGCTGCACTGCTGCTGCTCACACCATGAAGAGGTCTCCTGCCCTCTAGAACCGGGGGAGACGCTGGATCAAGTCGATCCACCTCCATCACGTGTTTGCGACAACCGCAGATCGTTCTTGGCAAACCTTTAAATTGAACTAAGTTGTCTCATGTTTTAGACGTTAGGCGACTTTCTATTTGCCTTTGGTGATAGAGCAGGAACAGTGATCGATATTCCCCTGATCCGGCCGTCGCCGCCGCGACTCTCGCAAATGCAGAGTGAGTTGCTGGAAATCGAGGCCTCTGGAGTTTATTCTAATAACGGACCGACCGTGCAGCGCCTCGAGCGTGAGATGACGGAGAAGCTGTTTGGCGGCATCGGCGGCGTGGTCACCACAGCCAACGCCACGACGGCGCTGATCATTGCCATCAAGCATGCCACGGCGGGCTTCGACGCACGCCGAAACCTGGCACTCATGCCATCCTTCACCTTCGCTGCAACCGGGCATGCCGCTTTGTGGGCCGGCCTGACACCGTTGTTGTGCGACATCGAACCCGAAAACTGGACCGCGTCGGCGGCTGCTGAAGAACGTCTGCTCAAACAGTATGGCGACCGCATCGCTACGATCGTTCCCTACGCCACTTTTGGCACGGTGATCGACCTTGAACGCTACGCCTATCTTTCCGGGAAGTATGATGTCGGCGTGGTCGTCGATGCCGCCTCATCACTCGGCACCACGATGCCGAACGGGCATAATTTCGGCACTGGCAGCCGCCTCGGGATCATCTATTCCATGCACGCGACCAAGACGTTCGCGTGCGGCGAAGGTGGAGTGATTTACAGTGCGGACCGCGACAAGCTGGCGTCGTATAGGACCATGGCGAGCTTCGGCTTTGGGCAGGCCCGGGCGGCGACAATGCCCGGCCTCAATGCCAAACTCAGCGAGATTGGCGGCCTCCTCGCACTCGGCAAGCTTGCCGAAATCAACAAGGTTGTCGCACACCGGTCGATTCTTGCCAGCGTCTACCGTTCCGAACTGCTGGAATTCGGCGGTCAGGCGCCGTTCCTCGGGGTGCAGGCGCTGCAGTTCATGCCAGTGCTGCTGCCCGCCTGGTTGTCGCTCGACCGGGCCACCGTCATGGCGCAACTCGCGGCGAACGGCATCGGATCCGCTGCATATTTCAGCCCGCACATGGCGGACCAGCCATACTTTGCCCAGAACTGTCTGAGGGGCGATTTAAGCGTGACGGAGACAGTTGCCTCACGCGTGCTGTGCCTGCCTTTGTTCGACACGATGAGCGTTTCCGAGGTGCTGCGCGTGACAGCAGCGCTCAGGGATGCCTGTGCATTGTCGGAGAGCAGCCATCAACAGCCGCAGATGATCCGTTCGTCCGTCGCGCATGATCTTCATGTCTCTGCGCCGCACGTACGGATGCCATATTGAGGTCGACGATGACCACGCTCGGAGCAACGTCCAGCCCCGTCAGGCTTGCGGCACGGGGGACGGTTCTCGTCGGTGGCGGACCGGCCGGCTCGGCACTTCTCCTCGCCGCATCCCGGCATGGCGGCCTCGATCAACTCCTTGGCGCAGGCCTTACGATCATCGAACGTGGAAGTGCGTTGGGCGCCGGTGCGCTCGGCAGTTATGCGGTGACGTCCGACAGCACGGCGGGGACATTTCTGACCGCGATCCGCGACCACGGCATACGGTCCTTGGCGCGTCTGATGGGGCGACCGGAGTCGCTTGCCCTGGCAATGCATGGTGACACGAAAGGTGTGCAGCTGACCCACGTCGGAGCGTTCCTTGCCATGCTCGGTCAGGAACTGGGCAGACTGGTCGAGGAGGGCGGCGGAGACCTGTTAACCGGCCACGAAGCGCTGCACGCAACCCGGGAAGACGATGGCTGGCTGGTGCGTGTGAAACGCTTGTCGGATGGTACGTTGTTCGACATCCCGGCAAGCAACGTCGTCGTTGCTACCGGCGGCCAGCAGAATACAGGATTGCTGTGCGATGTATCGATCGCCGGGGGAAAGCTTGGCGCCATCTGCAAAGAACGCCTTGTAGGCTCGGATGAAATTCTCTCGCTCGGTGGCCTGGAGCGGCTCGTCGAGCGAGTGAACGCCGTAGAGTTGCCGCGCATTGCAATTGTCGGCGGCTCGACCAGTGCCGTCACGGCCGCCAATCTCATCCTGAACAACTCATTCGGGGGCCGGCTCGGCGAAAGGGCGATTACGCTTTTGCACCGGCGCCCACTTCGGCCGTTCTACCCGTCGCAGCAGGCGGCTCGGGATGATGGCTATAGTGATTTCGGGCCGGACGATATCTGCCCGCTGAGCGGCTTTGTCTACCGATTGGCCGGCTTCCGCACAGAGGCCCGCGAGCTGGTGCTCAGTGCGCTGGGGGTTGGTGGCCGAACACCGGATGCGCGCCTGTTTCTGCACCGGCTGACGCATGAAAACGATGCAGCTTCCAGGACGATACTGGACGAGGCTGATATCGTCATCGCAGCCTTGGGTTACCGCCCGCGCTCGCTGAACCTGCTGGACGAACTCGGGCGACCGATCGATGTGTTCTCAGACCCAGCCGAATACGCACCCATGGTCGATGCAACGTGCCGCATGCTCGACGCGAGCCGCCAGGTCATTCCGGGTATGTTCGGCATCGGGCTTGCGGCAGGCTTCGTGCCGTCGGGCCCTCTCGGCGGCGAACCCAGTTTTCGCGGACAGGCGAACGGGCTTTGGCTGTGGCAGAACGCAGTCGGCGCCATGATCACCGAACAGTTGTGCAGCCGCGTAACAGAGGCCAGGCAACTGACTACACAGGCGCCGGCGGACCAGGTGCTGAGCATGCGGCCGGTGCTGCAGTCGATGGCGGCCATGGGGACAACCGGGCGCCAGAAGGCTCCGTCGTCGCGGCTTGCGAGCGCCGCATGAATGGCCTGAGGGTCAGCGTCATCATCCCAACGCATAATGGCGCCGCGCTCGGGTCATCTTTTTGCGGAACCAAGCGGCCTGAGTGACCCGGAGCGCGTGCCCACAAGCGTCGTCGGATCGCTTCGTACACGCAGCGTTTCTGCGCAGCATGGTTGGCGGCCTCTGGCGCTCTGAAGCATGTATCAAGGTGCGGCAAGCGCCGGCTTCAGCATTCGATCCAGTTTACCGCAAGGCCGCCGCGTGAAGTCTCCTTGTACTTGGCCTGCATGTCCGCGCCCGTCGCGCGCATGGTTGCGATGACCTGATCAAGCGGAACGTGGTGTTCGCCATCGCCATTAAGCGCGAGGGATGCGGCATTGATGGCTTTCACTGCGCCAAAGGCGTTGCGCTCGATACACGGTATCTGGACGAGGCCGCCGATCGGGTCGCAGGTCATGCCGAGATGATGCTCCATGGCTATTTCAGCCGCGTTTTCGATCTGCGAATTCGTGCCGCCTAGGACAGCAGCCAATCCTGCCGCCGCCATCGAACAGGCGGCGCCGACTTCGCCCTGGCAACCCACTTCGGCGCCGGAAATCGAGGCATTCATCTTGATCAGCGCGCCGATTGCTGTTGCGGTCAGCAAAAACACACGAACGCCGTCTGGATCTGCCCCGGGGCAATGTTCATGGTAGTATCGCAGCACGGCGGGAATGACTCCCGCGGCGCCGTTCGTCGGCGCTGTCACAACTCGTCCGCCCGCAGCATTTTCCTCGTTGACCGCAATTGCGTAGAGGCTGACCCAGTCCATTATTTCATGCGGCAACTTTGTGTTTGATGCTTCCCGGGTCTGGAGCTTCTGTAACAGTGTAGCGGCCCGGCGTTTGACGGAAAGGCCGCCGGGGAGGATGCCGCCGGCGCGCAAGCCACGGTCGATGCACGCCATCATTGTCGCATCGATCATGTCGATCGCTGCCTCGACCTCCTGCTTCGGGCGCAATGCACACTCGTTTGCAAGGATCATTTCGGCAATGCTCATGCCGTGTCCGTCGCCCAGTTGGAGCAAAGCGCGTGCAGTATTGAACAAGTAGGGGACAGGAGCCGCATCCGGGGCGCTACGCCCGACCTGCTCCTCGCGAACGACAAACCCCCCGCCGATGGAGCACCACCGCTCCTGGGCGAGCTTCAGGCCTGCTTTGTCCCAGGCATCGAATTGCAGCGTGTTCGGATGGCGCGGCGTCGCGGTTATGCCGTCAAAGATGATGTTGCCACCTGGATCGAACTGAACCTCATGTCGACCTGCGAGCGCCAGCCTGTGCTCGGCACGGATGCTCGCCAACAAGCGATCCGCGTCGTCGGGATCGGTTTCGGCGGGCACCATGCCGGCCAGACCCAGGATCACGGCCTTGTCCGTCCCGTGGCCTCGGCCTGTCCAAGCGAGCGAACCGAACAGCGTCACGTCGATCCGGCCTGCACTTGCCAGCAGCCCTTCAGCGGCGAGTCCGGTTACGAAGTCGAACGCAGCTTTCATCGGACCGCCCGTATGAGACGAGGAAGGCCCGATGCCGATCTTGAACAACTCGAAGAAACTGATCATTGCGGGGGACTAGCACGACAGGCACGCGGCCCGAAGCCCGTCTCCATAGGCACAGCCTTGCGAAACGTGGCGGTTCCGGTGACGATCCGGGACGCTGCGCAACATCCCTGGGAAAGCTGAATGGAAGCCTTGTCGGATCTGGCCCCAGACGAGCCCCA
>CAZZVF010000228.1:0-5600 GCA_964657355.1 uncultured Buchnera sp. | reverse complement strand
TCGCCGCAGGTCGATCTCAATGCGTTGCGCAGCCGAGTCGGCATGGTGTTCCAGAAGCCGACGCCGTTTCCCATGTCGATCTACGACAACATCGCATTCGGCGTGAAACTGCACGAACGCCTGTTGCGCGCCGAAATGAATGAGCGCGTCGAATGGTCGCTGACGCGCGCCGCACTCTGGGGCGAGGTGCGCGACCGGCTGCAATCGCCCGCATCCGGACTGTCCGGCGGCCAGCAGCAACGCCTCTGCATCGCCCGCACCATCGCGACGCGTCCGGAAATCATTTTGCTCGATGAGCCGACCAGCGCGCTCGACCCGATCAGCACCTTGCGGATCGAAGAACTCATCGACGAACTCAAGAAGGACTTCACCATCGCCATCGTGACGCACAACATGCAGCAGGCCGCACGCTGCGCCGACCAGGTCGCGTTCTTCTATCTTGGAGAGCTCGTCGAAGTAGGGCAGGCGGGACACATCTTCACCTCGCCACGCGAACGCCGCACCCAGGAATACGTCACCGGCCGCTTCGGCTGAGCAGGGAACACGCATCATGCCGGATGTCGCCAAACATATCGTCTCGAGCTATGAGCAGGAACTGCAACGCTTGCGCGACCTGCTGGTGGAAATGGGTGGCCTGGTCGAGAACCAGCTGGCGGCGGCAACCGTCGCCGTGGTCGAGCAGAACATCAATGCAGCGACCGAAGCCGTCGAGCAGGATCCCGCCGTCGATGTACTCGAACGCGAGGTCGAGCAGTTCGTCGTGCAGCTGCTGGCATTGCGCCAGCCGGTGGCACAGGATCTGCGCCAGATCGTCGCCGCGCTGAAACTCTCCAGCGACCTCGAGCGCATCGGCGACTACGCAGCGAACGCCGCCAAGCGTTCCATCGTACTGGCGCAATTCCACCTGCCGTTCAAGCTCGGTGGCCTCGCGCATATGGCCCGGCTGGTGCAGGAGAATCTCAAACTCACCGTCGATGCGATCGGCGAAGCCGATCCCGACAAGGCGATGCAGGTTTGGCGTTCGGACCAGGCGGTGGACGACATCTACAACGCGATATTCCGCGAACTCATAACCTACATGATGGAAGATCCGCGCAACATCACGCCCTGCACGCACCTGCTGTTCATTGCAAAGAATCTCGAGCGCATCGGCGATCACGCCACCAACGTGGCGGAAACGGTGTATTACGCGGCGACCGGCAATTCGCTGCCGGAAGGCCGCCCCAAGGGCGACACATCGGCCTACGCCGTCGTGCGCAGCCGCGACGAAACCTCGTCAGGGGAGCGCTGACAGCGTGTCTGACCTCACCACCAACAGTGCGAAACCGCTGGTGCTCGTCGTCGAGGACGAGGCAGCCCTCGCGACAATGTTACGCTATAATCTGGAAAAACAGGGATTTCGCGTCGACGAGGCGGCGGACGGCCAGGAAGCCATGACGCGCATCGCCGAAGTGCAGCCCGACATCGTCCTGCTCGACTGGATGCTGCCTGTCATGTCCGGCATCGAAGTGTGCCGGCAGATCCGCCGGCGGCCGAACACGCGCGACCTTCCCGTCATCATGGTGACCGCACGTACCGAGGACCAGGACGCCGTGCGCGGCCTCAACACGGGCGCCGACGACTACATCACCAAACCGTTCAACATGGATGCGCTGCTCGCCCGCATGCGCGCCCTGCTGCGCCGCGCAAACACCGTGACGACAAAGGGGCGCCTGGCTTTCCACGACATCGCCATGGATTTGGCGGCACACCGCGTGCAGCGCAATGGCCGTGCCGTGCATCTGGGACCGACCGAATTCCGCCTGCTCGAATTCCTCATGCAGCACCCGCGCCGCGTATTTTCGCGCGAAGAGCTGCTCGATGCCGTGTGGGGGCCGGATATTCACGTCGAGCCGCGAACGGTCGACGTGCACATAAGACGCCTGCGCAAATCCATCAATGGCGACGACGAACTCGACATCGTGCGCACCGTTCGCGCCGCCGGCTATGCACTGGACACGGAGCCGGTATAGCGCTGGCCGCCGACCCAGGCACCTGGTCTGGACGCCGGCGCCAGTCCCACTCAATATCGGCGCATGATAGCCAGACGCACCACACTCCTCGCCGTTGCCGGCCTGGCAGCACTTGCAGCCCCCGCACCTCGCGCAATGGCGCGGCCGGTTCACAAATACCTCGCCGTGGCCATTTCGCCGGACGGCGCACATGTCGCCTCGGTGGAGGGCGACGAGACCCCCTCGGGCCGCGTCGTCATACGCAACCTCGTCATTCGGGCGACCGCAGGCGACGGCACGCAACACGTCGTGAGACTGCCCTGCGGCGCCGGCCCGGAATGCACCCCTTCCTCGCCCACATGGACGGCAGACGGCAAGCACGTTGCGTTCGTGTTGCGTTCGCCGGGCGGCCACGCGCATGACATCTACACGGTCGGTCTAGACACCCCTGTCCCCAGCAGGCTCATTCAATTCGACGGTACGCTCGTCGATCTCCGCTACGGTCCGGGCGATCGCCTGGCCGTCCTTGCGACAGCGGGTGCGGCCAAGGAAGTCGGCGCGGTCGAGGCCGGGGCGGCACAAACCGGCGAGCTTGGCAGCGATATCCACGAGCAGCGTATTGCCATTGTCGACGGTGACCATTTGCGCTGGGCCTCGCCGGCCGATCTGTTCGTCTATGAGTATGACTGGAAGCCTGACGGAAGCGGCTTTGCGGGAACCGCCGCGCCCGGTGACGGCGACAATAGTTGGTGGATCGCGAAACTCTTCGGATTCGACGCGGCAGGCGCGTCCGCGACGGTGCTGTACACGCCAGCCGACAAGCGCCAGCAATTGGCCGACCCTAAGATCTCGCCCGATGGCGGCAGCGTCTCCTTCATCGCCGGCATCATGAGCGATTTCGGCTCCACGGGCGGCGACGCGATGGTGCTGAAGCTTGATCACCCAGGTCACGCCATGAACATAACGCAGGGACACCATGCAACAGTACTATCGCTTGAGTGGGGTTGCACGCCTGGTCAGCTCACTGCCTCCCTGCTCGCGGCCGATCGCATGCAGATTGCGACGATGCAGGCCACGGCAGGAGCAAAGCCGCAGATCCTGTTTTCCGCACAGGAAGGTCTCGACGGCGGCGAAGGAGCCGTGTCGCGCGATTGCCGCACGCCAGTCAGTGCGGTCGTGCGCCAATCTTTCAATGCGCCGCCGGAGATTTACACAGGCCCGATCGGCAGCTGGCATCCTCTTACCACCGCAAATGCCGGACTGACGCTGGATGCCAAAGCCCAGACCATCTCGTGGACGAATGACGGGATGAACGTGCAGGGATGGCTGCTCACGCCACCCCGTGCCATGGGCGGCACGCTTCCCATGATCACGGAAGTCCACGGTGGCCCGGCTGCCGCCTACGAACCGCACTTTGTTGGGGATGGCCCGATCCGCAAGCTGCTCGACACAGGCTACGCGATCTTCCTGCCAAACCCACGTGGAAGTTTCGGCCAGGGCGAGGCGTTCACCCAGGCCAACGTGCAGGATTTCGGCCACGGCGATTTGCGTGACATCATGGCCGGCATCACGGAAGCCGAGAAAGTCGCACCGATCGATGAGCACCGCCTCGGCATCATGGGATGGAGCTACGGCGGCTTCATGACGATGTGGACAGTGACGCAAACCAACCGGTTCCGGGCCGCTGTCGCCGGCGCCGGGATCAGCAACTGGCAGTCCTATTATGGAGAAAACGGCATCGACGCGTGGATGATCCCGTATTTCGGAGCCTCGGTTTACGACGACCCTGCCGTCTATGCGAAATCCTCGCCCATGACCTTCATCAAGAACGTTCGCACGCCCACTCTCGAAGTGGTGGGCGAGCGCGACATCGAGTGCCCTGCACCACAGACGATGGAATTCTGGCACGCCTTGCACGATCTGGGCGTTCCATCCCAATCTGTCATCTATCCGGGTGAAGGCCACGGCATGCGTGACCCGAAACACCTGGAGGATTTCGAAAACCGCGTGATCGCCTGGTTCGGCCGCTACCTAAAATAAACCCAGACCCACGAAAACCTAGGAGCAGACGAGATGAGCGTGAAAGACAAGTTTACCGCCGCCAACACGACGCTGGATGGCCGCCTCACCAAAGAGCAGGCCGAAGCTGCTGGATTGAAAAGCGTGGCTCATCATTTCGGCACAATCGATGAGCACAAGGCCGGTTACATCACGCTTGAGCAACTGCGGGCGTTTCGCAAGAAAACCCGGGCGGAAAAAGAAGCTTCCGAAAGCGAGGACGCATCCGAAATCGACTGAGGGGCGCGAAAAGCGCCAGGGGCACTCAGCCGGCCCTCAACAGGTCGATCCGGTAGGTCTCGCGTATCAATGCGCCCACGCGCGCATATCCGGCGCCGAAGATTTTCGTTGCCTGATCGCCGGTCGTGGGCGTGTTCGTCTCGCCTGTCCAGTTTACCAGCAGAATGCGGCCGCCTGGTGCGAGCGATCCGCGCGCCAGCGACGCCGAACGTGCGACGTCCGCCGCGCTCAGAAAATACAACACTTCTGAAAACAGGATGAGATCGTAGGTCTCGCCCTGCGGCCACTCTCCCGGTATTTGCCTTTGCTGGACAACAATGTTCGGCATTGCGGCACATCGCTCCCGCGTCCGGGCCACGGCCGCCTGTGCAAGATCAAGCGCCAACAACCGGTCGCAGCGTTCAGCCAGCCGAGCCGTGAGAACACCGATCGAGCACCCGACTTCCAGCGCGTGACAGAACCGTCCGGCCGGGAGTGCCGCGAGCGTGGCATCGTATTTTTCTCGCTCGTAATCGCTCGTCTCGAAATGCCACGGATCGTGCGAGTTCGCGTAAAGCTTGTCGAACACCGCAGCGTCCCACGAGCCGCTCATGCCGCTGTCTCCAGCAAAGTCTCGAACGGCCCCTCGAACAAGGCCAGGAATTCAGCCGGCAACGCGAACCCATCCCGATCGTCGGTAATCAGCCCGGCGTGCTGCGATGCATGGGCCGCTATTGCACGCGACTTTGCTTGCAGGTGCGGAGAAACATCGATCCGCCATGCCTGCGCCGGCACGTTCGGCATCATGAAATCCTCGCCTAAAGTCCAGCCCCACACGGGATACTCAAGCACACGCTGCCGACCGATCCGTGCTGCCTGCAACGCCAGCGCGCAGGCAGCCTCATGATCGCAATGCGGATCATACCGCCAGCTCACCAGCATTGTGTCGCACCCTTGCGCCAACGCGGCAATTTCCAGAACCAGCCTGTCTGCATCAGTCCCGGCTACGGGCGCCGCTCCATCCGCCGCATGCAGGAAATGCAAATTCCTAGGCGGCAGTCCCAACAAGGCCGCCGCGGCAGCCGCCTCTTGTTCACGCAAAGCGACTAGTCGCTCACGCGGATACTCGAGCGAATTCGGGTGCGAAAATCCACCATCGGTCAGGATCGCCACCACCGGCGGGCGCCCAGACGCGCAGGCCCCCGCAATCATCCCGCCGCAACCTAGCGTTTCGTCGTCCGGATGGGGCGCCAGCACCAGAAATCGTCCCGGCAACACTGTATCGAGATCGACCACGGGCGCCTCGCGCAACCGCTCCAGAACTACCCCGGC
>CAZZVF010000227.1:0-5609 GCA_964657355.1 uncultured Buchnera sp. | reverse complement strand
ACCCGGCTATGCGCGATGTCGCCGCAGATCGCGACCGTGAGCCCGTCCAACCGGCCGCGCCGCCGGCGGATTGTCAGCGCGTCGAGCAGCGCCTGGGTCGGATGCTCGTGCGTGCCGTCGCCCGCGTTGATCACCGACGCCTCGACCTTCTGCGCCAGCAGCGCCGGCGCACCCGACTGGTCGTGGCGCACCACCAGCAGGTCGCACTGCATGGCGTTGAGCGTGGTCGCCGTATCCAGCAACGTCTCGCCCTTGTTCACCGAACTCGCCGACACCGACATGTTGATCACGTCCGCGCCGAGCCGCTTGCCCGCCAGCTCGAAACTGGTCCGCGTGCGCGTGCTGTCCTCGAAGAACAGGTTGATCACGGTGCGCCCGCGCAACATGTCCCGCTGCGTCTTGCCCGACCGGTTCAGCAGCGCATAGCTCTCCGCCAGATCCAGAATCTGCGATATCTGGGGCGGATACATCCCCTCGATCGCAAGCAAATGGCGCGCTGTCGTCACGGGCGGCCCGTTGTCATGGAGAAGCAGGGGTCCCTCTGTTGGCGGTATCGATCCTGTAGCGCGTGCGACACACGTTAGCCAGTGGTGCCCCAGTGCTGCCTTCTGCTACAGCTATGCAACCTGAAGTAGACATTGCATGGCAGGAGACTAGTTTTGGTTGGCGAAGGCTATCTTATCCTCGCTTCCGGGCACCCGCGGTATCTCGCTATGGCCCGTAACCTGGCGGCCTCGCTCCGGGTCATGGACGGTACCCGGCCCATATGTATCGTTCACGATGGGGCCGCCGAATTTACGGAACGAGACCGCGACTTATTCGACCATCGAGCGATCTTGCCCGACCATCCGCTTTATCCTGGGTTTATGAACAAGATCCGCCTGTTTGACGCATCGCCCTACAACCGGACTATGTTCGTGGATGCCGACTGTCTGTTGGTGAAGCGAGACATAGAAACGTACTGGACGGACGCCCGGCGGTTTGCATTCGCCATTACTGGCGGTCGCCGCACATCGGGAGAGTGGAAAGGGGCAGACGTCCGGACCCTCCTGCTCCAAGAGGGTGCACCGTATCTTGTCCAAATGAATTCGGGAGTCTTCTGCTTCGACAAGAGTCAAGAAGCAGAGGATTTCTTTAAAGGCCTGAACGATTTCTACATACGCCGGCGCGACAAGCTCGGCGTTGGGCTGCACAGGGGGCGACCTGCACAAACGGACGAAATATACATCGGCTTATGGATGGGTTTAAACGGTCTTGATAGTTGCGGTGGCCGCAGTGGTGAAAATTCTTGGATGGTTTCGACCTGGCGAGCATTCGGGCTAAACTTAGACCCCGCAAAACAAATCTCGGTTCTCCATAAACCCGGTCGTTCTATCGCCGGAATACCGTCTCCGATCTATGGTTGGGATCGGCTTAGTCCATCGTTCGTCCACTTCATAGGATTGAAGCCCAAAAAGCATTACGAACGTCTTGCCGGATATTTTCACGGGCAGATCGCAGGGGCAAGAAACGTCACGTAGACTGGCCCGGAATGAAGAGGGGCGCATACACAAGAAGTGCTTCGTCGTTAGAATAGCCCCCTGCGCCACCATCCTGAAAGGGCTTCGCGTTGCGGGTTCTAGAAGAAGCCGCTTCCCAGTTGGCCTACCAACGGAAGTTGAGCTCCCTGCTCGGAGCGCGCGACGCGCTTCGGTTCCGCGGCGCGATGTTCTTTGCGCGCTTCGGATGGCACCATGGAAAGACCCTGAGCCTCGCTCCCGCAAGCCTGGCCCATCCAGTGGATTTGCGGATCGCCTCGACCGATGCCGAGGTCTACGGGCAGGTCATACGCAATGCGGAGTATGAAGCGGTCGCGGTCGGTCGGCCGCTGACGATTTTGGATTGCGGCGCCAATGTCGGTTATACGAGCGCCTTCTTTCTCAGCCGCTTCCCGCAGGCACGGGTCATTGCAATCGAACCGTTCGCGGCAAACGCGGCAGCCTGCCGCCGCAATCTTGCCCCCTATGGTGACCGGGCAACGGTCATCCAGGCGGGTGTCTGGAGCAAATCCGGGCGGCTTGTCGTCGAGTTCGATGGCGGCAACGAGTGGGGTATCCGGGTGAGGGCGGTTCAGGCGGGTGAAACCGGCGACGTGGACGCAATCGACATCCCCTCGCTTGGCCTTGACCACATCGACATCCTGAAGATCGATATCGAAGGCAGCGAAATGGAGCTGTTCAGCGCCCATTCCGAAGCCTGGTTGCCGCGTGTATCGAGCATCGCCATCGAACTGCACGGGGCGGCATGTGAGTCCGTCTTTCGCGCAGCACTTGCCGATTATACCTTCACGGAACTTCGCTCCGGCGAACTCACCATCTGCCTCGATCTCAAAAAAGATGTTACTAAAACGATACAGTCTGGGGACGAAAACTCGTTGCGATAACACTCTCTTCTTGTGCTGCGGTTTTCGATCTGGCATCGGTGCTGCGACTGGAAAGAGTCCTGCTGATCTAAGCAACAACGTTACAAGTGCGACGCTTGGCTCAGGACTCCGCGCAGAGCCTGGCCGATGCAAGGAAACTTCATGGAACGAGGTCTAAAAAGACTTCAACGACTATCGGCCTCTATTGTCGCGAACTTGAAGCTGGCGCGCACCGATCCGGAGCAACTTGGTCGCAACCTGCTGCAAATCGCCAACCCGGGCCTGTTTCAAGGCCGTCTGGTGGACGTTCTCAACGCCGTCCCAATGCACGTGCGTTACGATCCCTCTGTCATCGCACCGCCCCGGCTGAACGTGCTCGATACTGCCTGGACCAAGTCGGGCATGACGGGTGGTCCGAACACGGTCATCAATCTCGTTCTGCGCCTGCTGAGCCACGGCATTGCCGTCCGCCTCGTCTCCACGGTCAAGCCAGTCGACATCGACCTCGAGTGGTTCAGGCTGCACGCACGCTCGCTCACCGGCAGGGTAGACTTGCCGGACGTCGCCATCATTTCGGCCGGCGATCCTGCCTCGCCACTCGAACTCGGCCCGAACGACATGTTCCTGGCAACGCACTGGACCACGGCGCGACAACTCAGCGCTGTGCTCCCCGCCATGCCGATCCAGCAATTCTTCTACATGCTACAGGAGTTCGAACCGGGATTTTATGCCTGGTCGAGCAATTTCGCCCTCGCTATCCAGACGTTCGGTATGGATTACTGGCCGGTCATCAACCAAGGTCTGCTGGCGGATTATCTCTTAAGCCAGCCGTTCGGCCGCCTGGCGCAGCCGGAAACGCGCCGCCGCGCGATCGTGTTCGAGCCGGCCGTCGACGGCAGACTGTTCCGGGCTAGTCAGGGAAGTCTCGGCCGATCCCGCAAGCGCCTGCTGTTCTACGCGCGCCCTACCAACACCCGGAACATGTTCGGCATGGGGCTGCTCGCATTGCGCCAGGCTGCCGCTCTTCCGGAGTTTGACGATTGGGAGTTTCTCTCGATAGGTGGCCGCGGCAGTACACCCGATCTGAAGCTTGCGAATGGTCATATCCTCAAGCAGGCGCCTTGGATGGATTACACCGGCTACGGCAGGTTGCTGCGCGAGGCCGACGTGCTGCTCTGCCCGATGCTCTCTCCGCATACAAGCTACCCGGTTCTCGAAATGGCAGCCACCGGCGGCCTGGCGGTGACGAATACGTTTGCTACCAAGACGAAAAGGGCACTCGAAGCGCTGTCGCCAAACATCATCGCCGCGGAACCGACAGTCGAGAACTTCGCTGAGGGTCTGCTGCAAGCGGCAAGAAGAGTGAATTCCGGTGCAACTCGCGTTCCGGTCCTGAACATGGCAAGGGATTGGGGAACGGCATTGCGTCCAGCGGTGGAACAGATCGCATCGACCATCCACGCGCTTGTCGAGGGCGCGGATGTGAGCAAAACCCTCGAAGTCAGCTTGGCGTAATCTGCACGGTCCACGCGATGCGGAACGCTGTTCAACCAAGCTGAAAGCGCTTGAGTACCTTGGCCGGAAGCAATCGGCCGCCGAGGGGCCGCAGAAATCCCGCGCCCACATCGATGAGCCGCGATTCCGGGCCATCCGGGCGCCCGGCCGCGAACCAGCACCCAAGATCGACGGCTACAAACACGCCCGCGATCAGCGCGCCAAGGATGCTCCCATAGAACAACGCCGGAGCTGTCGCCATCTGGATGGGCTGCCAGGCCAGGCCGGTGACGCGAGCGACAGCCAGAGCGGCCACGCTGGCAACCACGATACGCAGCAAGGGCCCGGCCACCTTATGGAAGCCGACGAACCCCGAACGGGACAGCGCTGCGACAAAGATCGTGGCTTCCAGGCCCATGACAGCAACGGCCGCGAACGCGATGTGGGCGAGTGTTCCACTCAGCGCCGTCACCAGCGTCAGGATGGTCACCTTCGTCGATGATGCGATGACGTTTGCTACGAAATTGCTGCGCACGAATCCCTTGGCCATCATCGCGGACGTGCACACCCAGGGAAACGGTGAAAAGACGCTGATGAACGCAAGAACGTAGATGAGGGGCTGTGCCGCCTGCCATTTTGCGCCGAGCATGGCAGCAACCACATAGCCGGCGCCCGCAGAAATGCCGATCGCCATTGGTGCGACAACGAGCAGCAGCGTCATGGCGACCGAAAGCGCCAGCGCGACGGGATTGGTGCCTTCCTTGTTCGCGGCGGAAAAGCCCGCGAATAGAACGTCGGCCGCGGGTTGCACAAGCTCCGTGAGCGGCAACGTCGCCACCTCGAACGCAAGCAGATAGACGCCGAGTTGTGCGGTGCCGACGACCGGGCCGAGAATGAACGGATCGCATCGGTCCCAGACCAGGCAGGCAAGACTCGTGAGCCAGAGCCAGAAGGAAAAGCCCGCCAGCTTGCGCCAGTCCGCGATCGCAAGTTTCGGGCGGAATGGATGCAGCGCGTACGAGGTGATGAGCCGCACCGCGGTCGACACCGTCATGCCGCAGAGCAGTGCCCAGTAGCTGCGCAGCACGAATGCCATGCTGATCGTGGTGCAGACGCCGGCGAGGCGCGGGACGGCCTGGAGCGTAAACTGGTTATGATAGCGCAGGCTGCGTCGGAATTCGACGATGCCAACGTTCTCGAGCCCGTTGGCGGCCGAAATCGCAGCAAGCACCAGCAGCACCGGCACCAGCCTCGGCTCGTTGAACCAGTGGGCGACGACGGTGGAGCTCAGCGCGATGATGCTGCCGGTGACGAGGGCGCGCAGCACTTGCAGGGTGAAAGCGGTGTCGAACAGGCTGCGGTCGTCTTCGGGGCGGCGCAGCAGCGCATCCTGCACGCCGATCTGGGAGAGGCTGTCGACCGCGGCTGAGAACGTCGTGGCCATGGCGACCAGGCCAAAATCGGCAGGGATGAGCACGCGCGCCAGCACCAGGGTGCTGATGACGCCGAGCGTGCGGGTGAACATGCGGAAGGCGACGAGCCATCCAGCGCCGACCGCGGTGCGGCGGCTGAGCGAGGCACGGGCGGGATCCGGCGCGCCGACTTTCGGTTGGCCCGAGAGCGGCGGGCTGAGTTCGACTTCTGGTGCGTCGGCCATCTATTCCCTAAGCCGCCTCCACCCTGTCGGACCTGCCGCCCGGCCGCGGCGCCGCGG
>CAZZVF010000226.1:0-5626 GCA_964657355.1 uncultured Buchnera sp. | reverse complement strand
AGACGGTGCTCATAGACGGCGCCCTGCCATCTCCGTATCTAGGATAAGGCGATTTCGGTTAATGTTTGGTGTAGGGCGACTGCGAGGTCGAAGTCTCTCGAGCCACTCGTGTCTGTCTCTGCAACCCACCTTGGCGCAGAGCCAATCAGGCGGGTTCAATGGCTTGGTCCGATTCCGCCCTGTCATCGTAATGGCTTCGGAGCAGGTCGGCTGCCGCTGCATGGCCATCCCGACATCCCTTGACGGACCGGGCCGGCGCGGTGCCGGGCATCTATGCACAGGCGGGCATCGATATCGGCCATATGTTCAGCGGAAGTTATGGTACGGCAAACCGAAATCGTACTGCTATGTCGGGACATGAACGCATAGGGCGCGTGCTTGCCACCCGCTTGCTCGCCGTCCCCGTGGTGCTGGCGCCACTCGCCCGTTGCAGCGCGGCAACCCCTTGTAGCGGCATCGATCGGAGCCTGACCGTCTCGCAGAAGATCGCTTACGGCCCGGCAGTCGCGTCCAGTCTGCATGTCGGGACCGTCGAGGTGCTGCAATCGTTCCGCGTCGACGCATGGCGCGTTCTGTATGTTGAAACCGGCAACAGCGACGAGACCTTCTTTTTCTTCGCGGGTGATCCTGCCGCCAAACCGTTTGTGACCCGTTGGAGCGGGGGCGCCTCCCCTTCCGAAGAGGCCGCCATCCAGTCCTGGACGGTGGCCCACGCGGCCGGCATCCCCTCAGCCCTCGCAGCATGCTTCGCCTGGCACGTGACCAAGGATCGCGACCAGTAGAGGCCGCCGACGATCGCGCAGATGCCTGCGGGCATGGAGTGCTACGGCCTGATCCGGCGTGTGGCCCGACCCTGGGGGTGGGCGCAGCAGCCGGATCGATTTGACGGAGGGCGCGGAGGCGCGGTTGCCGGGTGCGATCGCTGTGTTGCTGCTCGGTAGTTGGGAGGCGTTGTGCGGGTTTGCGGAGGAGGAGGTTGGGGTGTTTGTTGGGATGCTGGGGCGGGTGATCGGGAGTTTGATGGGTTGGTTGGGGGTTGATGTGGAAACCACGCTGGGTATGCACGAGCGCGTTTGACAGGCGACGCGGCTCTATGGCGGTATGCGTATAACGCGATAGCGAAACAATTAGGCGCTGCCGGGAGTGAGCATGAGCCTTCGCCGATGTCTGCGGGAGCCTTTATCGGAGATCAAGATTGCTGCCGGGCGCCTGCGGGACGCGGTCGCGCATTCTCGTGGCAATCTTACTTCAGCGGCAAGCCTTCTTCGCCGGAATGATGACAAAGTCTTACGGCATTGGCCGAACTCCGTCTCGGGGAAGGAAACGGAGTATGATTCGCCACGGCATGTTGTAGCTGAACCGTCAGCGCGGCCAATGAAGGGCCGATCTAAGCCGCACGATTTGGCGAAACACCACCTCGCGGCAGGACGGCCATGATGGCCGCTTCTACGACATTTTATGCGGTTAATAGTGCATCTTCAGTAGGCCTTCGTACTTCCTGAAATGACCGGTTTCTGAACTTATGAGGGTTGCACCGATGAACTTAGGCAGCGAAACGACTTGGCAGAACGCCTTTAATATCATGAAGTTGAATTATTCGCTTAACGATGACTCAATTGGTGTTTTTGCGATCAATCTCCGCTTTAATCTCGATGATATACAAACAATTGCGAGCGAGGCTATAACCGGTGGAGGCGACGACAAGAAATGCGATGTTCTTTACGTTGACAAAGAGCGACAAGTCGCTGTCATAGCCCAGTGCTACTTGTCCCAAAAGTCGAAGCCCGCAGCTCCCGCAAACAAAGCATCTGACTTGAACACAGCCATCACCTGGCTTTTGTCTACCGACATAAATAAATTACCTGATGCTCTTAAAGGGCGCGCTGAGGAGTTACGCTCTGCAATCGAAGACGGGGAAGTCAAGCAATTCTATATTTGGTTTGTTCATAACCTGCCTGGCTCTAAGAACGTTCTTGCAGAACTCCATGCGGTAGAAGGTACAGCACGAGCCGCTTTAGCTAAGTACCCTTTGGGGAAAGATATAAACATATTTGCAGAGGAGATCTGCGAGGGGGAGCTTGCAAAACTCTACCGACAAGCCGAGCGCACCGTGATGGTCATGGATGAATTTGAATTGTCCGTTCCAGATGCACTTGAAATCAAGGAGACAGACTGGACGTCTGTTATTACGATGGTCCGAGGAGACTGGTTGCACGCTCTCTTTCATAAGTATCGAACCGACTTATTCTCGGCGAACCTCCGCGGGTATCTCGGATCACGAGAGAGCGACTCTAACATAAACAATGGAATCAAAACGACAGCTGATCAAGAGCCCCAAAATTTTTATGTCTATAACAATGGCTTGACAGCGCTGGTGATGGACTACTCGCTTGGTAAGCGGTCTAAGTCGGGTCGAAAGTTGGCTATCAAAGGGATCTCGATAGTTAACGGAGCTCAGACAACCGGATCAATCGCCAACCTTCCGGCTGCGCCTGATCCTAAACTGCTGGTTTCCGTTCGTTTCGTAAAGGCTCGACGAGATGCGCTTGTCGCAAACGTGGTTCGCTTCAACAATTCACAAAACAAAATTCAAGCAGCAGACTTTCGCAGTAGTGATCCGATACAAGGCCGGCTTCGCGATGAATTCGAGAGCATTCCCGACGCCGAGTACGAAGGTGGTCGTCGTGGCGGAGCAAGTGACGCAATAAAGAGAAGCAAATTCACGCTTCCATCCTACACCGTCGGTCAATCTCTTGCAGCATTCCACGGCGATCCAGTCGGCGCATACGATAAAAAGTCTGAGATTTGGACAAGTGAGAACAAATACCGCCAGGTTTTTACAGACAGAACCAAGGCAAGACACATTGTCTTTTGCTACTCCCTGCTCAACAGCATTAATGAACAAAAACTAAAACTCACGCAGAAGCAAAAGGCTAGTTCGGGTGCCCTTACAAATATTGAAAACACAAGCCTAGCATTTCTCACAAAAAAGGGTGCTAATTACCTTATTGTACACGTCGTTTCCCAGTGTATGGAAACGATTCTTTCAAAGCCAATCCCTAACCGTTTTGATTTGCAGTTCAAGAGAAATATCAGCCCTCTTGACGCGGGAGCAATCTGGAATCCGATTGTGGATATGATGCTCTCACTGTCCAATCAATTGGAAAGTGCATTTTCTCGCAATCGAATTTCGAATGAAAGCATGTCCAGAAGCGTTCCAAATTTCGTGGGAGTGGTCGCTTCCATCAAAGACTTTCAAAAAGAACGCTTCGACAAGTTTGCCGCAGATGTGGTGCTAGCTTCATAGAGGTCTTATGATAAAGTAGAATGAACTAAGCCACGGATTTTCACCCGCCGTTTGGGAAAGTCTCCCCTCAGTTAAGCCTACATTTGATAAGTAGTTGGCGGGCTTGAGCGAGATCGAGGCCGGCTGATCTAGTTAATGCTGAAAGACCGTGAATGGCCGGGTCAAGCCCGGCCATAACGATACAGAAGTCGGTGTGGGTTCTGACCTAGGCGTTCAACCTAAACAGCAGCACCGACCTACCCGTCACATCGTAGGTGTCCCCGATATCGAAGGCTTCTTCCCTGACGGATTCGGGGGTGTTGGTGTCGAAGAGGAGTTTCCAGTGTTTGCCGTCGGTGCAGTCTGGGAGGGTGAACTGGACGACGTCGTGGTAGGCGTTGAGGACGAGGAGCATGGTGGCGTCGCTGCCTCGGCGGCGGATGCCGGTGGCTTGGGCTCTTCCGTCCATGAGCATGGCGAAGCAGCGCATGTTGCCGTCGCCCCAGTTCTCGTCGGTCATTTCGTGGCCGGCGGCGTTGACCCAGCTTACGTCGCGCGATTGCAGATCCTCGTTCCAGGCGCCGGTCATGAAGCGGCCGCGGCGCAGGATGGGGTAGTCGTGGCGTAAGGTCGTGAGCTTGCGGACGAAGTTGATGAGGGTGCGGCCCTTGTCGCCGATATCCCAGTCGACCCAGGAAATCTCGTCGTCCTGGCAGTAAGCGTTGTTGTTGCCGTTCTGCGTGCGGGCGAACTCGTCGCCGGCGAGCAGCATCGGCGTGCCCTGGGACAGGATCAGGGTGGCCAGCATGTTGCGCATCTGGCGGTTGCGCAGCTCGCAGATTTCCTCGTCGTCGGTCGGGCCTTCGACACCGTGGTTCCAGCTGCGGTTGTTGTCGCTGCCGTCCTTGTTGTCCTCGCCATTGGCTTCGTTGTGCTTGTCGTTGTAGCTGACGATGTCGTTCAGCGTGAAACCGTCATGCGCGGTGATGAAGTTCACGCTCGCCCACGGCTTGCGGCCGCGCTTGTTGAACATGTCGGCGGACGCGCACATGCGCGGCGCCATGGCGCTGACCGGAATGTCGCCTTTCCAGAACTCCCTGGTCTCGTCGCGGAACTTGTCGTTCCATTCGGCCCAGCCGGGTGGAAAGCCGCCGACCTGGTAGCCGCCGGGCCCGAGGTCCCACGGTTCGGCCACGAGCTTCACGCCGCCGAGCACCGGGTCCTGGCTGCAGGCCTTGAGGAAGCCGCTGCTGTCGTCGAAACCGTGCGGCTCGCGCGCCAGGATGGTGCCGAGATCGAAACGGAAACCGTCGACCTGCATGTCCTCGGCCCAATAGCGCAGGCTGTCGGTGACCATCTGGATGACGCGCGGATGGCTGAGGTTGACGGTGTTACCGGTGCCGGTGTCGTTGATATAGAAGCGCTTGTCGTCGGCGAGGCGGTAATACGAGGCGTTGTCGATGCCCTTGAACGACAGGGTGGCGCCTTTTTCGTTGCCTTCCGCGGTGTGGTTGTAGACGACGTCGAGAATGACCTCGAGGCCCGCATCGTGCAGGCGGGCGACCATTTCCTTGAATTCGGCGAAGGCGAAAGCGGGCACGCGGGCGTAGCGAGGATCGGGCGCGAAGAAACCGATCGTGTTGTAGCCCCAGTAGTTGGTGAGGCCCTTGTCGAGCAGGTAGTCGTCGTTGATGAAGGTGTGGATCGGCAGCAGCTCGACCGAGGTGACGCCGAGCGATTTGATGTAGTCGACGACGTCCTTTTGCGCGAGGCCGGCGAAGGTGCCTTGCAGTTCGGGCGGCACGGCGGGGTGGCGCTTGGTGTAGCCGCGCACATGGGTTTCGTAGAAGATCGTGCGTTCCCACGGCACGCGCGGCTTTTTGGCACGGCCCCAGGTGAAGGCCGGGTCGACGACGCGGCATTTCGGCATGTATTGCGCGGAGTCGCGCTCGTCGAAGCTGAGGTCCTCTTTTTCGTCGCCGATGGTGTAGCCGAACACCGCGGGGTTCCAGGACAGCTCGCCGACATGGGCGCGCGCATACGGGTCGAGCAGCAGCTTGTTGTGGTTGAAGCGGTGGCCTTCCTCCGGCGCGTAGGGGCCGTGCACGCGGTAGCCGTAGACGGTGCCGGGACGCGCCTCGTGGACGTAGCCGTGCCACACCTCGTCGGTGAATTCGGGCAGCTCGATGCGCTCGAGTTCGGTGGTGCCGCTGTCGTCGAACAGGCAGAGCTCGACCTTGGTGGCGTTGGCGCTGAACAGGGCGAAGTTGACGCCGAGGCCGTCCCAGGTGGCGCCGAGCGGGTGGGGCTGGCCTTCGGACAGGCGCGATCTACGGGGGC
>CAZZVF010000225.1:0-5644 GCA_964657355.1 uncultured Buchnera sp. | reverse complement strand
CCCCAAGCAACTGCGGCCGCTTGGGCCCGTCTGCCGCCTTCGGTCCGCCGCGCCTTCTATCCGAGCGGTTACCACCTCCTGCTGCGTGACAATGACCGCGCCCTGGTCGAAGCCGACGTCCTGAGCTGGCTCGAAACCCCCGGCGAATGGCTGCCCTCAGGTGCCGACATCAATGCTGCCGCCTGGCAATCCGACCACGCCTGGCAAGGCCAGCCCCCCGCAGAACTCCCCGCCGGCTTGCTTGACGGCACCGGCCAACGCCACGTCTGGCCCTACTGACCGCCCAACCGCTCTGGCCACGCCGAAAGATCCAGGTTATCAAACCCACGCGGGACCCGTAGCTCAGTTGGATAGAGCGCTGCCCTCCGAAGGCAGAGGTCGCACGTTCGAATCGTGTCGGGTCCGCCAAGATTTTCTCGACAACTCAAGGCGTTACGGGTTTTGGCTCTGCTTTTGTGCAGTGTCTCGCCCGTCCACTTGGACGTTCAGCTAAAGTTGAGGGCTCTTTAGCAAGGGCAAAACCTCATTTGCTGTTGTCAAGGTATGTAGAAGAGATTATATGTGCACATGGCCACGTTGGTCTAAAGCTGCCGTGTCCGGTTCTGGAAGCCCGCGCATTAACTTGTGCGGGTTTCCACGTATTTGTAGGTAGCATTTCGGATCAACAATGTATCTCGCATTTTTGGATGAGTGCGGACACATTGGTCCGTTCATTAGCCGCTCTGACCCATCCTACAATCAGAGCCCGATCTTTGGCTTGGCTGGTTACATTATCCCACATCACGAGGCGCGGGCATTTGCCACCTTCTTTTTCCAGTTGAAGGGGTGGATGTTAGCTCGCGAGATCCGGCAGCTTTCCGTTCATCCGGCCACTTGGGAGAAGAAAGGCACTGACTTATTCAAAGATAAAAATATTCGAAGATACCCGCGGCTAAAAGATGGCATCCATCGGATTGTTAATAGATTGTATCAGGTCGACGGGAAATTCTTTTTCTGTGCTCGCGAAAAATATCAGAGCCCCACGCACTCGAAAGCAACTGGACTATATACAACAGTGCTCTCGCAAGCCATCAGGCAGTCTGATAAGTATGTCACCCGACGCAGATCTCAGTTCATGATGATACTAGATCAGCATACCGACCGCATTCGATTGCTTGAAACCTCTGCCAAAACCATGTTTGGCGCGGAGCCGGCTAGAACTTTGATTGAGCCGCCCTTCCACGTGGAAAGTCACCTTTATCAAACCATTCAAGCTGCTGATTGGATTGCCACCATTGTCGGAAAGGCTTTGACCCACCGGATCAAGCCTGCTGAATTCCCAGAATTGCAGTGGGCGGAGGACGTTTTTAGCGGCCAGATAGAGCGTTTTTCTACCGACAGTATTTTTTGGCGGCCACCAAGTGCAAAGTCTAGGGGCTTGCTGTCCGCCGGAGATGCAGAGATTATTATACCGCCGCAGGCCTCCCTGAATTTATAAGCGGCCCGCAGCCTTCCTGAGCTCGGATCTCGTCGGCCGTGAGGACGCCAGCGGTCACGGCGACTACGTTGGCTGCCCAGCGCTCGCCCTGGGGATGGGCCTTGACGGACTCGGACCACGTCTGCCGACTCATCGCACCGTGCAACGGACAATGAGCAGCAATGACAATCATCCAAAACTGGTTTGAGGCGACACCGAGAGACCGCATGTTTCTGGTCATGAACGGCGTCCCGTATGACACCGCGCAAACGTTAGACACTGCAGAAGTGCTACGCCTAGCCGCCGATTTCAAATCACTACATGAAGATGGCTGGTTGCACCCCGCTTATCGCACGATGAAGGACAGGGCGGGCAGCATCGATTGTATCAAAAAGGTGGCGGTGGAGTTCCAGGGGTGGCCGATGGCAAAGGTGCCCGTGCGGCTGGTGCAAGAGGCTTTGCAGGAGGCGACTTCCTGCCGGGCTGAGGCGGAGTTCCGTCGGTTTCCTGACAATTTTGGAAGCGAGCTAGATTCGATAATCGCCCATGTCTATCACCCCGACGGACGAATCACTTGCTTGTTCAGTCGGGGTGATTTCACGATTCACTAGGTAGGGAGTGTCTCTGCACCGGAGTAGCCTTCGGCAACGGTCCGTAGCCTTCCTGAGCACGGATTTCGTCGGCGGTTAGGATGCCGGCGGTGACGGCGGCCACGTTGGCCGTCCACCTTTCAGCGTATGCGCCCCTCACCAGGCCGGACAGGTCGACTTCGATGTGAAACGCGCCGTTCGGGTCCGCGAACACGGAACGGGCAAATTCCGCCTCGATCTTCCGTGCCCATGGCGTGAGCGTGTTGGTGGCGAACCAAGTCGACGCTTGAGATGCGTTCGTGAAAGTGGCGTGCGAGTAGTCCTGGATAATCGGCGGCGGGACGTTGAACAGCCGGCAAATCTCGACGACCGTAAAGCGCCGCGACTCTAGAACCTCGGCATCTTCCGGCGAAACGGCCAGCGGCGTGAATTTGGTTTCCGCGTCCGCGAACACCACGCGCTTAGCGTTGAACGCGCCGGTGTATCTGTCCGTGAAATACGACTCCATGCGCCGCAGGCCGTCCGGCGACACGCCAGGGGGCACCGTCACCATGCCCGAAGGCGTGGCCGCATTGTCCCACACGGCTGAGCTAAACGTCTGCAGGCCGATCGCAGCCGCAAGCACGGCAGGTGCACGGCTGATACGGCTGCGCCCGATCAGGCCATCATCGGACCGGTCGCGAAGGTGAAATACCTCGGAGTCGAAAAACCGGCGCGGCAAGCCGGTGCCGCCCCATAGCGTGCTGTAAAGCACGACGTCATAGGCGAGGCGGCCACTCGGCAGCATCGTCACCGTGACGTTGTTGAAGGGCACGGGACGCAGTGCAATTGGCCGGCCGGCACCGTCCGACTCGATGACCGATAAGGCGTTACCGAACAGCGGCGCCTGGCCGAGCGTCCATTCAAGCCAATCGGGCCAAGTTTGGTGGGCGCTGGGCGCGCGGATCAGACGGGAAAGAGGAGTTGAAGCTTGCCTCAGAAAACATGTTCCGAGCTGTCGGAGGTGGCGGAAGCTAAGATCGCGGTAATTAACGAAGTTCTTGGACGGAGGAACCTTCAGCCACCATCAAATCGCTCCCACCCAGGGCAGAGCGGGATGACCATCCACCTCTTTTCCCTTGATCAGATCAGGACGGGCGTCGCTGGCTCATTTTTGCCCGTCGGCCCGCACTCGCCCATGTCTCTCATCCAGCTGGACGGCACACCGGAGTAGCTTCTGCCGATCATGGGCCGCTACCCAATCGATCATACCCCCTGCTCCGCCTCTCGATCGAGGAGCAGGCGCTTTCGCTCCACGCCCCACCGGTAGCCGGAGAGTGCGCCATTGTTTCGGACCACCCGGTGACACGGGATTGCGACCGCCAGCGGGTTCGCACCACAGGCTTGCGCCACGCCGCGTACTGCCTTTGGCTGGCCGATCGCGCGCGCTACGTCAGCGTAGCTGGCAGTTGATCCGGCCGGCAATTCACTCAGCGCGCGCCAGACCCGTTGCTGGAACGCGGTGCCGCGTATATCGAGCGGCAGATCGAGGCCGAGCCGCGGCATTTCTACCAGCCCTATTACCTTCGCGACCGTGGTTTCGAAATCGGGATCTGCGCCGATCAGCTGAGCCTTGGCAAAGCGGTCTTGAAGATCGCGCACCAGCTCGTTGGGATCATCGCCCATGAGGATGGCGCAAACCCCCTTGTCGCTGGCCGCGACAAGAATGGGGCCGAGTGAGCTCTCGCCGACGGCGAAGCGGATCACTGCGTCATGACCGCCATTGCGGTAGCGCGTGGGGGTCATACCGAGGATAGCGTCCGCACGGTCGTAGAACCGGCTCGCCGATCCAAAGCCTGCGTCGTATATGGCGTCCGTCACACGTTCCACCTCGACGAGACTTTCGCGCATCCGCTTCGCGCGATGCGCGGCGGCGTAGTCCCGTGGCGTCAACCCGGTGATGGCTTTGAACACCCGGTGGAAGTGATGCGGGCTCAAGCCCGCGCCGGCCGACAGGGTCGCCAATGGCGGCATGGTTTCCGCCATCTCGATGGCGTGGCAAGAGGCCGCGACGAGAGCAGCGTGCTGTCGTTCGAGCGGCGGACGATCCGGCTTGCACCTCTTGCATGGACGGAAGCCGGCTGCTTCCGCGTCGGTCGTGTTCGCGTGGAAGCGCACGTTCTTCGGGTTCGCGAAGCGCGCCGCGCAGCTCGGCCGGCAATACACACCCGTGGTCCGAACGGAATAGAAAAAGCGTCCGTCTGCGGCGGGGTCGCGTGCAACGACGGCTGCCCAACGGGGATCGCATTCAGTGGCTTGATCGGCATCCAACGATACTGTCGCCATCATAATCTCTCCTGAAGCGATGGACGTTCAGGCGCGTATAATGCGAGCAGCATAGCAGCCTCGCCTGGCAAAATGGGCGTGTAGATAAGCCACTTCGGGATTGCTCAGAAAGTGCTCGATCACGGGAACAAGGTCGGCGCCGTCCGCAAGATCAGCGTCGAGCATTTTACCGGCGGCGTTGAACGCTCGTAATGAGATCGGACGGACACGTATGACATCGGGCAATGAGTCCACCAAGTCGAGCGCCCGATCCGCGCCTTCGCGCACGAAGATGGCATGCCGTGCGCGATAAGGTGTGTCGGCGGGCTGATGTTCATAGTTAAGCAAGATAGCCCTCTCACCTATTTCTAAATCTCGAAGCGCGATCCGATCGGGAAAGCCGGGCTTCGCATCGACCACATATCGCTTGGCGCCTAAACACTTGAGCTCGGCGTCGGAACGGCCGTTGAAGTGGGCAAACTGGCTGGGATCGAGCCCCTGGATGCGGAACGACATGGTTATCTCCCTCGCTGAGGAGGTCATAGTGGCGGGAATCGCGGATCGTGGCGTCCCGGAGCTTGCGATCAAATCGGTCCCCTTCAGGTGGTCGATGAACCGCGCGGAGTGCTCCCCTTTCGCCTCCCGCACGGCTTCGAGGATGGGCGCCTTCGGCATCCGGCCGCGCCGATCCGCGCGAAATGACGGTCGCCAGTGGCAAGCGCCGCCCGCGCCTCAGGCTGCATGATCCCGCTTGCTTCCCCCCGCAGCTCCGCCCCTGCCCCAAAAGGCCCGGGAAGCAAAAACGGACCGAAAGACCGCTGTAACGCCCTGATCTCATTAAGCGCGTTCCGACACACAGGTGACGGATTGTTCCGGCCACGCAGCGACCCGCCGATCGCTATGCGCTCTCGAACCGACCGTATGCCGGCCCCCGGACCTCACCTATCCGCTACACGACAACCAATACATGGTCACCGCTTGCGGCCGCGTCTGCATGCACCGCAAGACGATCACTATCTCCACCGTGCTCGCAGGGCAGCTCGTCGGTCTCAGGGACGTCGAGGCATTTGGCTCGTCAGCTTCATGCACTACGATCTGGGATAGATCGATCTGGAACAGAAAACCCTGCAACCCATCGACGACCCGTTCGGCACGAGGTTGTCACCCACTCCCTTAAGGAACAAGTCGTTACTTATGGGCCCTGGTCGGACATACGGCCCAACTGGCGTCCCCGGCGGGATTCGAACCCACGGCCCCCAGATTAGGAATCTGGTGCTCTATCCGGCTGAGCTAC
>CAZZVF010000224.1:0-5683 GCA_964657355.1 uncultured Buchnera sp. | reverse complement strand
CTCGGCGACCACACCACACGCGAGGCTCCGGCGCACGAGCCAGCCGGGGAGACGCACTGACATGCCGCAAGGCGCGCTCGCCATCGGCCTCGGCCACTATTTGACCGTCGCCGCGATCCTGCTCGTGCTCGGCGTGTTCGGCATTTTCCTGAACCGCAAGAACGTCATCATCATGCTGATGTCGATCGAGCTCATCCTGCTCGCGGTTAATATCAACCTGGTCGCGTTCTCGTCGGCCCTCGGCGACATGGCCGGCCAGATCTTCGCGATGTTCGTGCTCACGGTGGCGGCTGCCGAAGCCGCCATCGGGCTCGCCATCGTCGTCGTCTATTTCCGCAACCGCGGCTCGATCCAGGTCGAGGACGTGAACCTGATGAAGGGCTGAGATGATCTACGCCGTCGCGGTATTTGCACCGCTTCTCGGATCGCTGATCGCCGGCTTCCTCGGCCGCGCCATGGGCGACCGGGCCGCGCAGGCGGTCACCATCGCGCTGATGTTGCTGGCCTCCGCCTGCGGTATCGCGTCCTGGTACGCCCATATCTATCAAGGTGCAGGCAACGGCGCGGTTCCCATCGCCGACTGGATCAATGCAGGCAGCTTCCATGTCGCCTGGGCACTGCATTACGACACGCTGTCCGTCACCATGGTCGCGATGGTGACGTGCGTGGCGACGCTCATCCACATCTACAGCGTCGGCTACATGGCGCACGAGCATTATACCACGTCGCGCTTCTTCAGCTATCTGTCGCTGTTCACCTTCGCGATGCTCATGCTGGTGACAGCGGATAATCTGGTTCAGCTGTTCTTCGGCTGGGAAGGCGTCGGCCTCGCGAGCTACCTGCTCATCGGCTATTGGTACGACCGCCCAGGCGCCTGCCGTGCCGCCATCAAGGCCATGATCGTCAACCGCGTCGGCGACCTGTCGTTCGCGGTCGGCATCGCGTTGGTGTTCTTCAAGTTCGGCGCGGTCGATTTTGGCACCATCTTCGGAGCCGTTTCGCAGCATGTGGACGACACCTACCACCTGTTCGGCGGCGACTGGCGCGCCATCGAAATCATGGGCGTCTTGTTGTTCATCGGCGCCATGGGCAAGTCGGCGCAGATCTTCCTGCACACCTGGCTGCCCGACGCGATGGAAGGCCCGACCCCCGTCTCCGCCCTGATCCATGCAGCGACCATGGTGACAGCCGGCGTGTTCCTGATGGCGCGCATGTCGCCGATCATGGAATTCGCACCGTCGGCGCTGGCGTTCGTCACCTTCATCGGCGCCACGACCTGCTTCTTCGCAGCGACCATCGGTTGCGTGCAGAACGACATCAAGCGCGTGATCGCGTATTCCACCTGCTCGCAGCTCGGCTACATGTTCATGGCGGCCGGCGTCGGCGCCTATCAGGTGTCGATCTTCCACCTCTTCACGCATGCCTTCTTCAAGGCGCTGCTGTTCCTCTGCGCAGGTTCCGTCATCCACGCCATGTCCGACGAGCAGGACATGCGCCGCATGGGGGGCATCTGGCGCAAGATCCCGATCACCTATGTCACCATGTGGATCGGCAGCCTGGCACTCGGCGGCATCCCGTATTTCGCCGGCTACTGGTCGAAGGACGCGATCCTCGAAGCCACCTACGCCAGCGGTTCCGCGATCGGCCTCTACGGGTTCGTCTGCGGCACCGTCGCGGCTTTTCTCACCGCGTTCTATTCCTGGCGGCTGTTGTTCATGACCTTCCACGGCAAGCCGCGCGCGGATCATCACGTCATGGAACACGTGCATGAGAGCCCCATCACCATGTGGGGCCCGCTCGTCCTGCTATCGGTCGGCGCGGTGTTCTCGGGCTGGTGGTTCCACGACCAGTTCATCGGCGACAACCAGGGCGCCTATTGGCAGGGCGCCATCTTCGTAGGCCCGCACAACGAAATCCTGCACCAGATCGAGCGCACGCCGCTGCTCATCGGCCTCTTGCCGACCGCCACCGGCCTGCTCGGCATCGCACTCGCCGTGTGGTTCTACCTGGTGAACCCGGCCATTCCCGTCATGCTCGCCGAGCGGTTCGCGCCGATCTACCGGTTCGTGCTCAACAAATGGTATTTCGACGAGCTGTACGGGTTCCTGTTCGTGCGTCCCGCCTTGTGGCTTGCGCGCGAGTTCTGGAAAGTCGGTGACGGGCAGGTCATCGACGGCGTGCCGAACGGCCTCGCCTCCCTTGCACAGGGCGGCTCGCGGCAGGTCGTGCGTATCCAGACCGGCTCCATGGCGGTCTATGCCTTCACCATGCTGATCGGCCTCGTCGTCATGATCAGCCTGTTCCTGATCATCCGGTGAGTGACGCTGTGACCCAGATCAACGCCGCCGGCTTCCCGGTGCTTTCGCTCGTCACCTTCCTGCCGCTGCTAGGCGTGGTCCTTCTCATGACTCTACGCGGCGACGATCGCGCCGTCGCACAGAACGCGCGCTGGACCGCGCTGTGGACCAGCCTCATCACATTCCTGATTTCGCTGGTGCTGTGGACGCGCTTCGACGCCCACGAGGCCGGCTATCAGTTCGTCGAAAGCGTTAGCTGGCTGCCCGAATTCGGCGTCGGTTACCGCATGGGCGTCGACGGCATCTCCGTGCTGTTCGTGCTGCTCTCCACCGCACTCACGCCGCTCTGCATCCTCGCCAGCTGGGAGTCCATCACGGTTCGCGTGCGCGAATACATGGCCGCCTTCCTCATCCTCGAGACGATGATGGTCGGCATGTTCGCGGCGACGGATTTCGTGCTGTTCTACATGTTCTTCGAAGGCGTGCTGATCCCGATGTATCTCATCATCGGCATCTGGGGCGGCACGCGCCGGGTTTACGCGTCGCTGAAATTCTTCCTCTACACCTTCGCAGGCTCGGTGCTCATGCTCCTGGCGTTGCTCGCCATGTGGCAACAGGCCGGCACCACCGAAATCACCGTGCTCACGCACACGAATTTTTCCTACAGTATGCAATACTGGCTGTTCCTGGCCTTCCTCGCGTCGTTCGCGGTGAAAGTGCCGATGTGGCCGGTGCATACCTGGCTGCCCGACGCGCATGTCGAGGCGCCGACCGCAGGCTCCGTCATCCTGGCCGGCGTGCTGCTGAAGATGGGCGCCTACGGCTTCCTGCGCTTCTCCGTGCCGATGTTGCCGCTCGCATCGGCGCATTTCGCGCCACTCATGTTCGCGTTCGGTGTCATCGCAGTGATCTACACCTCGCTGGTGGCGCTGGCGCAGGAGGACATGAAAAAGCTGATCGCCTATTCGTCCGTCGCCCACATGGGCGTCGTCGTCATCGGCATCTTCACTTTCAATATCCAGGGCATCGACGGCGCGCTGTTCCAGATGATTTCGCACGGCGTCGTCTCAGCGGCACTCTTCCTCTGCGTCGGCGTCATCTACGACCGGATGCACACGCGCGAAATCGCCCGCTACGGCGGCCTCGGTGACCGCATGCCGGTCTACGCTTTCGTCTTCATGCTGTTCACCATGGCCTCCATCGGACTGCCCGGAACATCCGGCTTCGTCGGTGAATTCCTGGTTCTGGTGGGCGCGCTGCAGGTCAATTTCTGGCTGTCGCTGCTCGGCAGCTTCGGCATGATCCTCGGCGCCGGCTACATGCTCTACCTCTACCGGCGCGTCATATTCGGTGCTCTCGTCCGCCCCGACCTGAAATCCATCCTCGATCTGTCACCGCGCGAGATGGCGATCTTCGCGCCGTTGATCGTCCTGACCCTCTGGCTCGGCATCTATCCGTCCAGCTTCACCAGCTTCTTCGACGCGACGGTCGGCGGCATGGTCCAGCAGCACCAGGCCGCCCTGCTGGATCACCAGCACGAACTTGCCCGCCTCGCGCGACACGCAACCAAGCTCGCCGGAGCCACACCATGAACTGGATCCTGGCGCTGCCGGAAATCGTGCTGTCCGTCAGCGGTCTCGCCATCCTCACCGCGTGCGTGCTGCAGAAACGTGACAGCAGCACCATGGCCACCATGCTGGTGCTGGCCGCCTTTGCCGTAACCGCGGTGCTGGTCGCCTCGGCACCCACCGGCGTTGGCTACACCGGCCTGTTTGTCTCGGACGCGTTCGCGCGTTTCGCAAAACTGCTAATCCTGGCAGGCGGCGCGTTCGCAGCCATCCTGGCACTCGACTACAATGCGAAGCAGGGCATTAACCGCTTCGAATTCCCGGTGCTCATGCTGTTCAGCACCGTCGGCATGATGACCATGGCGTCGGCGGCGAACCTGATGACGCTGTATATGGGCCTGGAGCTGCAATCGCTCGCCATCTACGTGCTCGCGGCCTTCGCCCGCGACGACATCCGCTCCTCCGAAGCCGGCCTAAAATACTTCGTGCTCAGCGCACTCGCTTCCGGCCTGTTGCTCTACGGCATTTCGCTCACCTACGGCTTCTCCGGCTCGATGGACCTGCATCAGATCGCGCAGGCCCTCACCGATCCCGCCGGGGTTTCGCCCGGGCTGATCGTCGGAATCGCCTTCATCATTACCGGCCTCGCCTTCAAGCTTTCGGCGGTGCCGTTCCACATGTGGACGCCTGACGTCTATGAAGGTGCGCCGACTCCCGTCACAGCCTTCATGAGCACGGCCCCGAAAGTGGCGCCCTTTGTGGTGTTGCTGCGCGTCATGCTCATCGGGTTCGGCCATGTCAGCATCCAGTGGCAGCCGATCATCGTGCTGGTCTCCATCGCGTCCATGATGCTCGGCTCCTTCGCCGCCCTCACGCAGACCAACATCAAGCGGCTGATGGCCTATTCTTCCATCGGCCACATGGGCTATGCGCTCATTGGCCTCGCCGCCGGAACGGAGACCGGCATACGCGGCGTGCTGATCTACCTGCTCACCTATGTCGTCATGTCCGCCGGCACCTTCGCCTGCATCATCGCCATGCGACGCCGCGGCCATGCGGTCGAGCAGATCAGCGACCTCGGCGGCCTCGCCCGCAACGACCTGCCGCTCGCATCGCTGCTCGCCATCTTCATGTTCAGCATGGCCGGCATCCCGCCGATGGCCGGCTTCTTCGGCAAGCTCTACGTCTTCCTCGCAGCCGTGCAGGCCGGTATGTGGACGCTCGCCATCATCGGCGTGCTGACCAGCGTCGTCGGCTGCTACTACTATCTGCGCGTCATCAAGGTGATGTTCTTCGACAACGCGGAGCCGGCGTTCGACCCGCGTTCGGCGTCGCTCTCGTTCGTCGCCCTGTCGACCGGCGCCTTCACCCTGCTGTTCTTTGCGTTCCCGGCGCCCTTCGTCGGTGCCGCTTCCCAGGCAGCGAGAGTCTTGTTTGAGTAGTGGGTGCCCGCCTGATCGCCGTGTCGCACGACGCCGCGCAATGCGCTGCATGATCGGGCGTCGATGCTGCTAGTCGTCGACGCCGGCAATACCAACGTCGTCTTCGCGGTCCACGACGGCAAGCGCTGGGCCGGTATCTGGCGCATTGCGACCGAGCCGCAGCGCACGTCGGACGAATATGCCGTCTGGCTGCTGACGCTGCTGACCTATTCCAAGCTCACCCCCGACCTGGTCAGCGCCGCCGTCATCGGCACGGTGGTCCCGGCAGCGCTGTACCACCTCCGCCGCCTGTGCCGCGAATGGTTCGAGGTGGAGCCGTTGATCGCCCGCGCCAAGCTCGACTGGGGCTTCGAGATCAACGTCGACAACCCCGAGG
>CAZZVF010000223.1:0-5721 GCA_964657355.1 uncultured Buchnera sp. | reverse complement strand
CCCCAGCAGGGCCAAAACCCCCAGCAGGGCCAGAACGGCCAGCAAGGCGGCCCGCAGCAGAACTCCGCTCAGCAGAATGCCCAGCAGAATAGCCAGAACGCCCAGCTGTCGCATAACGGTCCCCGCCGGCCGGAGCGCGATGGCTACGACTCGGACGACCAGCCAAATGGTGGACAACCGGGTTACGGCGACCAGCCGAGTGTCGAAATCCCGATCGCCGCAGGTGCGCCCGAAGGCTGAGTTGGAGCATCATCCGCCCAGATGGGGTCACCCGCCGGATAAAAGATGGTCGCTAAAACGAGCTCCAGCGCGCCGCGCCGGCCGAGGTGCCAAACGCGCTTAGAGACTGTTTGAGACTGTGGGACGGCGAGTCAGAGGCACCGTTTGGTCCAGTCCAGCGGGGCTTTCCGAGCACCGGAGTAGAGCGGCCTCGTTTGGCCCAAAGCTTGAAAGAGGGGAGCACCGGAGCGCAGGAAAACCGCGGTGGATGACCGCCGTCGCGCATTCTCAAACGGTCTATTAGAGCCGCTGCTGAAAGAACCGCACCACCGCAGCATTGAACTGCCGGTGAAACGCGCTCCGGTCGAAGCCCGGCGCGCTCGCACAGATCGGCAGCTTCGCGGCATCGGGGGCGCAGGGTGCCAGGAAGTCGAAATGGCCAGCCCCTGGAACCGCATGGAACTCGGGTTCGTGCGGCAGCCCCGCCTTCACGGCGTCGGCGTAGTATGGCGCCGGCAGGATGCGGTCGTCATCCGCGCGCCAGAGCTGAACCGGCATGTCGATTTGGGCCAGGCCAGCGCGGTCGAAGGCGAACCCGAGCGCCGGTGCGGCCAGGACGATCGCCTTGATCCTCGCGTCCCTGATGTTCCGCCACGACACTGCCGTCGCCGGATGATCGTGCAGCAACCGGCAGTCGAAGAAATCCGGATGCGCCGCGCAATGCGCCGCAACGCGGGAAAGGTCCGGTTGCCCGCCGGAAGCGGCCAGCACGGTGAAGCCGCCCGCCGAGAAGCCGAATGCACCGACCCGCGCGGGATCGAGTGCCGCATGGTCGCGCCACGCATCGAGCATGAAGCCGATCAGCGCGCTCAATGCGACCGCACGCGCCTGCACATCGGTGGCCCGGCTCTGGTCCTGCCAGCTGTCGCCGCGATGCGTCAGTGCCGCCACGACGAAGCCAGCGCGCGCCAATGCGATGGCGGTGTCGTAATGGCCGGCGAAACTGCCGCCCGTGCCGTGCGAAAAGACGATCAGTCCGTGGTGCCCGCCGTCGAGCCGGCCGCCGAGGACGACGCGCTGCGCGTACGGCCCGAGCCGCATGCCCGTCTGCTCGCCCGCCGCCGGGTACCAGATGCCGGCCGAGGTCCCATCGGGCAGGGTCTGGCTCTCGAACCCGACTTCAGGGGCGACCGGTTCCGCGTGGGATGTTACGGGTAGGGCGAGAAACGGGAACGACAGGGCGGCCAGGATCATGCGCCGGATTTGCAGGGTCATCGTTGAAGCCTCCACAAGCATCGCCTCGCTTGTGCGCATGGTCGAAGCTCGCCGCGAGCCCGATTGCGCGAATGGGCGAACGGGTTCGTGGCCGGGCGACCGGGTGCCCGGCGTCCCGGAAGCGGGATAGAAAGGGCCATGCCCGCGACTTTCCCCGCTGCTCCGGTCCTTGGGGAAGCCGGCGCGCCGCCCTGGCTGGCCGTGCTCGCGACCGCAACCGTGGCGGGCCTGCTGCTCGCCGTGCTCGGCCCCTTCGGCAACTACCTCGCCGAAGGGAAGCTGCTGCGCGCCGGCTACTGGGTCGGCGCGATGTGGATCGGCAGCCTGTTCTACGTCGCTTGCGTCAAACTCAGCACCGCACTGGCGCCGGCCGGCACCCGTGCCGCCTGGCTGTGGCTCCTCCTGTCGGTGCCGGTCGCCAGCATTCCGGAAGCGGCCCTGACCAGGGCGGCGGCCTTCCGGATGTGGCCGTCCCTGGCGCGCTCGGGGCCGGGCTGGACTCTCTGGTATGGCCAGGTGCTGACCATCGGGCTGATCATGACGACGGTCGCCGTCCTGCTGCAAAGAGCATTCTCGCGCCCCGGGCCGGCTCTGCCGCCCGCTCTTGCCGGGCCGGATGCCGCACCGGCCGTCGCGGCAAGGCTGCGCGGCGACATTCTCGCCTTGCAGATGGAAGACCATTACGTCCGCGTTCATTCCACCACAGGGTCGGACCTGATCCTGATGCCGCTCGGACGCGCGATCGAGACGGTGGCGGTCGACGGACTTAGGACGCATCGTTCGTGGTGGGTGGCCAGGCACGCCGTCATGCGGGTCGAAGGCACGTCACGCTCGATGAGCCTCAGGCTGAGCAACGGCATCGTCGCCCCGGTGGCCCGCAACTCCGTCGCAAGCCTGCGCGCAGCCGGCTGGATCGAGGCCGACAACTAGAGCTTTGTCCGATCGAAGGGGATCGGACATGGACTATGCCTCTTTGTTTTGGCGAGCATCGGCATAGCCCTCGGTCATGGCCCCGATCGCTTACGGCCACCCCAGCCGCGCGAACAAATCGATCAGCACCAGGTTCACGTTGAACTTGAAATCGTCCGTGTCGCGCACCCGCTCGGCTACGCGCGCCAACGGCCATAGCTCGAAGCGCTCGACCTCGTCGTCATGCGGCGCGGGCACGAAATCCTCCGGCAGCATCAGGTCGTAGCAATGCAGCCGGTCGCGCCTGAGGCCTTCCGGGCGTTCGACGGCGTAGCCGATGACGTTACGATGGATCGCCTGGCCGGCGAGCGCTTCGGACAGGCCCGCCTCCTCGCCGGCTTCCTTGATCAGCGTCTGCATCGGCGTCATGCCGGCCGGAATGCCGCCGGCGACGAGATGATCCAGCTTGCCCGGATCGAGCGCCTTGTGCGGCGAGCGATAGCCGACCCACAGATGCAGCCCATCCGCAAGCTGCACCAGCCCGTTCGCGTGCACGCCCTCGGCCATGATGCCGAACGAGGGCAGGGCGCCACGGTCGATTTCCGCCAGCACCTCGCCGTCGGGCGCCGCCCGAACATCGAACGCCTCGTCGCGCCACCGGAACGGCACTGCTTCGGAGGCCCGCCGCGCCAGATCCTGCAGGCTGTCCGGATCCGGCCACGACACCGCGCTGCCATCTGCTTTGCAGCCGAGCCGCACCAGCAACTCCGCGAATTCCGGCCGCACGTAGCCGACATGGTCGGAGCCGAGGCGGAACTGCAAGCGGTCGCCCGGCAACTCGATGCTCCGCATCGCTTCGCGGTGGCGGCTGAAATCCCAGCCGGAGCCAAATCCGCTGCTATAAGGCCACGCGTTCTCCGCCATCACCACCCCATCCTTTGAAACCCGCGCATACGGTGCCACATGGCGGACCATGCGCGTGATGGCCACCTCCCGCCTGGCATTGCCGGGCCCAAGCCGCAGCAGCGGCGCGACGATCCGTTCCCTGGTTCCCTATCTCTGGCCCAAGCACGACCCCGGCGCCCGGGTTCGCGTGGTCATCGCCATGGGCTTCCTGCTCGTCGCCAAGATCGCCAACGTCTACGTCCCGATCGTCTATGCCCGCGCCGTGGACACGCTCTCCGCCCGCGGCGGCGTGGCCCACGTCCTCGCTGTCCCGGCCGGCCTGATCGTCGCCTACGGCCTGCTCCGCCTCGCCTCGGCTGGGTTCGGCGAGTTGCGCGATGCGGTGTTCGCCGCCGTCCAGCAGCGCACCGTGCGCCGTGTGGCGCTGCGTACCTTCGAGCACATGCACAGCCTGTCGCTGCGCTTCCACCTCGACCGCCAGACCGGCGGCGTCTCCCGCGCCATCGAACGCGGCAGCGCCGGGATCGAAGCCGTGCTGCGACTCGCCGTGTTCAACATCGTGCCGACTGTGATCGAGCTGCTGCTGGTCACCGCCGTGCTGTGGCGCATCTTCGACTGGCGCTTTGCCCTGGTCACCTTCGGCGCCGTCGGCACCTACATCGCCTTCACGCTGAGCTTCGCCTCGTGGCGCATCCGCTTCCGCCGCAGCATGAACGACAACGACAGCGAGGCGCAGTCTAAGGCGGTGGACAGCCTGCTGAACTACGAGACGGTGAAGTATTTCGGCAACGAGCGCCACGAGGCCATGCGCTTCGACAACGCGCTCGCCGGCTACGAACGCGCCGCGGTGAAGAGCCAGGTCACGCTCAACATGCTCAACCTCGGCCAGGCCGCCATCATCGCCGGCGGCCTCGCCGCCATCATGCTGCTGGCGGCGCGCGGCGTGGTCTCCGGCCAGATGAGCGTCGGCAAGTTCGTGCTCGCCAACACCTACCTGATCCAGCTCTACCAGCCGCTCAATTTCCTCGGCTTCGCCTATAACAGCATCAAGCAGGGCCTGGTCGACATGGAGCAGATGTTCCGCCTGCTGTCGGTCGACCAGGAGGTGCAGGACAGCCCGGGGGCCGTGCAGCTCGCAGCCCATCTGAGCGACGGCGAGCCGTGCTCCATCACCTTCGACGACGTGCGGTTCGGCTACACGCCGGCGCGCGAGATCCTGAAAGGTGTCAGCTTCACCGTGCCCGCCGGCCGCAAGATCGCCGTGGTGGGCCCGACCGGCGCCGGCAAATCGACCATCAGCCGGCTGCTGTTCCGCTTCTACGACGTCACCGAAGGCCGCGTGCTGATCGATGGCCGCGACGTCCGCGACATCACCCAGACCAGCCTGCGCGCCGCCATCGGCGTGGTGCCGCAGGACACTGTGCTGTTCAACGACACCATCCGCTACAACATCGCCTATGGCCGTCCGGACGCTTCCCAGGCCGAGATCGAGGACGCCGCACGGACCGCCCAGGTGCATGATTTCGTCATGCGCATGCCCGAGGGCTACGACACCCGGGTCGGCGAGCGCGGCCTGAAACTCTCCGGCGGCGAGAAGCAGCGCGTCGCCATTGCACGCACCGTGTTGAAGGATCCGCGCATCCTGATCCTCGACGAGGCCACCAGCGCGCTCGACAGCCGCACCGAGCGCGACATCGGCCAGGCGCTGCGCAACGTCTCGGCCAGCCGCACCACGCTGGTCATCGCGCACCGCCTGTCCACCGTGGTCGATGCCGACGAGATCATCGTGCTGGTCGACGGCGAGATCGCCGAACGCGGTTCGCACCGCGAGCTGTTGGCCCGGGAGGGTGTCTTCGCCCGCATGTGGGCGCTGCAGGCGCAGGAGGCCCGCACCCCGGACGAACTGCCGCCCGAGATCGAGGCCTCGCAGATCTTCGCGAGCTGACGCCTGAGCAAAACAGCGCGACGCCGCGGCAAGACGGCGCCGCTATCCGCTGGGTATTGACGAAGGGTTACATCGCGCGGCTGCGAACCCTATGTCTGACGAAAGGATGCGCCTTATGCAGATGAATGCCGAAAAGACACACGATAGCACCGCCGACGGCTCGCTCGAGGGGCAGCTCGCCCAGGCCGGCGCCGTGGTGGACAAGTCGATCGAGCACATGCTGACCAAGGGCCTGAGCCCCATGGCCGTCGCCTCAGCCCTGCTCGGCGGCTCGCTCTGCCTGCTCGCCCGAACCATGGGCGACGAGGCCATCCTGCAGACCCTGCACAACGCCGCCCTCGGCGTACGCTCCGGCGAACTGCGCAACGGCAGTTGCGGCGACTAGAGCGTCATCCGACCGAACGGGGCCGGCGACCGGTTCGTCGTGCGCGCGCAAACCGATCTCATCGCGGGACTCACGGCGTGCT
>CAZZVF010000222.1:0-5722 GCA_964657355.1 uncultured Buchnera sp. | reverse complement strand
AAAGGCAGCCTGACCTGCCGCAGGATGGCCGTCGCGGCGGTGGCGTCGGGCGGGATCACCTGGTCGCGCCTTCCGTCCAGGATGAGGACGGAACCATGCACGCTAGGTGCAGCGCGCTGCGCCTCGGTCATCAGGTCGACGATGCCCGATAGCATGGAGACGCGGCTGCCGCGCTCGGTCAGCGGATCCTCGAACAGGCGTATGAGTGCCTCGCGGTTGTCGCTGGCCGCAATGTCCTTGGGCACGTCGGAGCCGGACAGCACCCAGCCGGGTGCGACGCCGTTTGCCACTGACAGGAGACCAACCATGGCCGGGCCCATCTGCGCCCGGCCCCATACCGCAGGCGCCAGCAGCACGGTTGCGTCCACGGTATTCGCCGGGCGCGCGGCGAGGCAGAGCGCCACCGCACCACCCATGCTCTCCCCCATGACGATGAGGCGCTGGGCCGGGTAGCGGCGCCTGAGCTGGCTTGCGAGGTCCTGCGCGTCGTCCACCATCGTGGTGGTGCCGGCCCAGATGCCGCGATCGGCGGTGGCACCGAAGCCGCGCTGGTCGGGTGCGATCACGGCGTATCCAACGGCTGCGAAGCCGGGTGCCGGATACTCCCAGGCGTCGCGGCTGTCGGCAAATCCGTGCAGGGCGAGGATGACGCCACGCCAGTGCGTGCCCGCCGGTGGCAGCCAATGGCGCGCCGGCAACACGAAGCCGTCGCGCAGGGTGAAGCTGAGGTCGGGCTTTGGGAATGGCGTCTGGTCCATCGGCATGCGGCCCGCACCAGCCGCAACGCAGCCGGCCAGGCTCGCCGTCACGGCCGCGCCCACGAGAGCTATCACGGGCAGCGCCGCGCGGCCCCAGGTTGAAACACTTTGCCGCCAGCGTATCATCAGGCCCGATCCCATCACCCGCGCGCATAACACCACGGAAGGCCCACACATGGCGCTAGGCGCTTCGACCCCAACCCCTGACATCGGCACGGTCGAGACAATCGTGGTGGATAGCCGCGTGTTGGCCTGTGACGGTGGAGACGGGCCGCTGGGGCACCCGCGCGTGTGGCTGCGCATCGTCGGCGAGCAGACCTACTGTCCGTATTGCTCGCGCGTGTTCGTGTTGCGGCCAGGCGCAGGAGATGACCACGGACACTGAGACCGCGCGCCCGGCCGAGGCCGACGCGGCGAACGACAAACCCGCGGTAGCCAAGGCGGCCCCGCACCTCGTTCTGGTGGACGGGTCCGGCTACATCTTCCGTGCGTTCCATGCCCTGCCACCGATGACGCGCGGCGACGGCACGCCGGTGAACGCGGTGTTCGGCTTCACCAACATGCTGGCGCGCTTTCTGCGCGACCATGTCGGCACGCATCTGGCCGTCGTTTTCGATGCCGGCCGCACCACGTTCCGCAATCGCATCTACGACCTCTACAAGGCGCAGCGGCCGGAGCCTCCGCCCGAGCTGATCCCGCAGTTCAAGTTGGTGCGCGATGCGACGGCGGCTTTCGGTGTTGCTTGCGTGGAGCTGGAGGATTGGGAAGCCGATGACCTGATTGCCAGCTATGCGCGCGCCGGGGCGGAGGCCGGTTACACGGTCACCATCGTCAGTTCCGACAAGGACCTGATGCAGCTCGTGCGCAACGGCGTCTCCATGCTCGACCCGATCAAGCAGAAGCCGATCGGCCCTGCCGAGGTGCGCGAAAAGTTTGGCGTGCCGCCCGAACTGGTGATCGACGTGCAGGCGCTGATGGGCGACAGCATCGACAACGTTCCAGGCGTGCCGGGCATCGGACCGAAAAACGCTGCCGAGCTGATCACCACCTACGGCAATCTCGAGGCGGTGCTGGAGGCCGCGCCGTCGATGAAGGCTTCGAAGCGGCGCGACAACCTGATTGCGCATGCGGAGGCAGCGCGCGTGTCGCGCAAGCTGGTGGAGCTCTGCGACAAGGTGACGCTGCCGCTGCCGCTGGACGCGCTCGTCACGACGCCGATCGACAAGCTGAAACTGTCCGGCTGGCTGCACGGCATGGGGTTTCGCAGCACGGCACTTCGGCTGGGTCTCGACGATGGTGCGGCCGCGGTCGAGGCCGAGCAGGCGCCTGAGCCCGAGCGGTCCGCGTCTGCGTATGGGCCATATGACACGATCACGACAGCCGATGCTGTGACAGCCTGGATTGCCGAGGCGATCACCTCCCGCCGCGTTGCCATTCATGTGCAGACCGATGGCAATCCGCGGCCGCTGCGCGCCGAGATTTTGGGGATCGCACTTGCAACGGCGCCAGGCCGCGCCTGCTATATTCCGTTCACGGTAGCTGAGTTGACCGAGACGAGGCTGCTGCCGGAGGAGGTTCTGCGCGCCCTGTCGCCGCTGCTTGGCGACGCCTCGGTGCTGAAAATCATGGGCAGTGCTAAATACGCCCGGCTCGCGTTGCAGCGCGCAGGCGCTGCGATCCCGGAACCGGTCGATGACCCGTCGCTCATCTCGTTCGCGCAGGCGGCGGGCGCGCATGATCACGGGCTTGCGGACCTGGCGCCGCTGCATCTCGGCCACACGCTAAAATCAATGGACGAGACCACGGGGACCGGACGCAACAGGCTCACCTTCGCGCAGGTTCCGGTCGGCCGCGCGACTGCCTATGCCGCAGAAACGGCTGATGTATCCCTGCGTCTTTGGCTGCAGCTGCGTCCGCGGTTGCGCGACAACAAGGCGCTCGGACTATACGAGCAGATCGAGCGCCGACTGGTTCCGGTGCTTGCCGAAGCCGAGCGCGCAGGGATACGCGTCGACGAGGCGGAATTGCGTCGACTGTCGATCGACTTCGCATCGCGCATGGCAACCATCGAGGAACAGGCGCATAGACTGGCGGGACATCCATTCGGTCTCGGCAGCCCCAAACAACTTGGCGAGGTGTTGTTCGACGAACAGGGCATGCCGGGCGGCAGGCGGGGTGCGAGCGGTGCCTGGGGCACCGATGCGAATGTGCTGCAGACGCTGACGGATCTGGGTCATGAATTGCCCGCCCGCGTGCTGGAATGGCGGCAACTCGCCAAGCTGAAAAGCACCTACGCCGACGCACTTGTCGAAGAGATCAATCCGGAGACAGGTCGTGTGCACACGAGTTTTGCCATGGCGAGCACGAGCACCGGCCGGCTATCGTCGAACGATCCGAATTTGCAGAATATCCCCATCCGCACCGAGGAAGGCGGCCGCATCCGTTGTGCCTTCGTCGCTGAGCCCGGGCATGTTCTGGTGAGTGCAGACTACTCGCAGATCGAGCTTCGCCTGCTCGCCCATGTCGCGGATATTCCTGCGCTGAAGGAAGCGTTTGCCACCGGGCAGGATATTCATGCCCGTACTGCGAGTGAAGTATTCGGCGTGCCGATGGAAAAGATGGATGGCGCTACCAGGCGCCGCGCGAAGGCGATCAATTTCGGCATCATCTACGGCATCAGCGCGTTCGGCCTGGCGCGGCAACTCGGCATCGATGCAGGCGAGGCCGGCACGTATATCGCGGCCTATTTTACACGCTACCCGGGCATCCGCGACTATATGGAACGCACCAAGGAAGAGGCGCGCATCCACGGCTATGTCACCACGCCGTTCGGCCGCCGCTGCACAATTTCCGGTATTGCCGACCGCAACCCCGCGCGCCGCGCCGGCGCCGAGCGGCAGGCGATCAATGCGCCATTGCAGGGTGGTGCGGCCGACATCATCAAGCGCGCCATGGTCCGCCTGCCTGGGGCGCTGCTTGCGCAAGATCTATCGTCGCGGCTGCTGCTTCAGGTGCATGACGAACTGCTGTTCGAGGCTTCGGAGGCCGACGCGCCTCGGCTTGCGGAAACCGCCCGGCGCGTCATGCAGGATGCTGCGACATTGTCGGTGCCGCTGGTGGTGGAAACAGGTATCGGAAAAAGCTGGGCGGCGGCGCACTGAACTCTAGATTTGGAGCAAGACTTCATGAACCGTGTTGTACTGGCTTCAACCGCAGCTTTGATCGCCCTTTCGGCTTACGCTGCGCCTGCGTCTGAACCGCTGAAGCTGACGCTTGGCGCCGAGGACAAGTATACGGCGCAGGCGCAAAGGAACGTTGACGGCCTGCATCTCGATAAGGCGCATGTTGAGATGCTCGAGGCTTTCACCGTAAAGCAGGACGACAAGGATGTTGCTGCCTTCGTCAGCGGAACCGCGATTGTGCCGAACGCAAGCAAGCATGCGAACCTCATTTGCTTTACGGCCCTGACGGAGCCGGACACGGGTTCCGCGCCCGAAAAATCAGTCGCTTTGCACGTCGGCCAGGGCGATTGGGAGCCCGAGACCTGCGGACAACTCGCAGCGATCGGGCTACTGCCTGAGCAGAGCACCGACACCGATGTACGGGTCGGCACGCTGTTCACTGCAACGACCGCAGATGGCAAAGCACTGGAGCCTGTCATCCTGGTTTGGAACCGGCCGGGTCACAGCCTCGCCGTCGACAAGGCGCTCACGGCGAAGGCGGCAAAGGCTGGTCCTAAAACCCTCGCGAACATCAAGGCGGCCCTGAATGCTCCCTGACCGCCAACGAATGCGCTAGCAGCTTGTCGGCTTGCGTCGTTGGTTGCTTTTTCGATGACGTGTCGGTGGGGTTGGGTGGTCTGGAGGCGGTTTAGCCGCCCGCAGTTGAAGGCCAACCGCTACTGGCCCAAGGCCCGACACTATGTGCTGGGCGGGCCATCCAGCAGTTTAAACAGATGACGGACTCAGTCGCTCATGACATGCAGACATTGTTGCGAATGACATGTCCCTATCGCCGATGTTCGACGCTGTTGCGGTTGTTTTGACGGATGCGGCGGGGCGTCGCCTGTCCCAGCCGGCGGCTGCCGTTAGCTGGGTCCACGATGCCTTCGTCCACCTTAAAGTGCTCGGGCACTCCGCAGGTGCTAAAATGCTTTTGCAGCCTGCCGGAGTCAGGCCGGATAAAGGCATCCTTGAGCTGGGCGGCGCCAATATCGGCCAATTTGCAGAGGTGCCGGCCGCCGGCAGTGTCTGGTCACGTGAGCCTTTGTTAGAAGATCATTCGAGAGAAAACAGTTGAGCCTTCAGTCTGTTCGCCCTTTCGACAAAGACCAAACGATCGATCACTCACAGTAGCGTCTCGAACAATTTCGCACGCAATTCCCGGAGCCTCTCGGCGAGGCTCCGATGGTGCCATGCCTCGAGCGTAATCGCGCGTGAGGCCTCTACATCGGCCTTGAATAAAGCATCCATCCGCTCGCCGAACTCCGGTCCAAGAATAATTGCATCGATCTCGTTGTTCCAGACCGCGCTGCGCCAATCCAGGTTCGATGAACCGACCGCCGACCATTGGCCATCGATGACAGCCGTCTTGGCGTGGAGAACCGCCTTCTGACGCTCGTAGATGTGGACACCGGCCTCCAGCAACTTTCCGTACTCCGCGCGCCCTGCAGCAATCGCTGCAGTGCTGGTGCTTTCATGCGGTACCTCCAATGCGACGTCGACGCCGCGCGTTGCCGCCACGAGCAAGGCACGCGAGAGATCGGGAGTGGGCACGAAAAATCCGGTCGTGAGATGCACAGATTTCTGCGACAAAGTAATAGCGGCCAGAAGCGTTCGATAGATGAGCGGCTGGCCGTTACCGGGGGCGCCGTCGATCGCCTGCACCGTTACACCGCCAACCGCGATCGTAGGTGTCGGCGGAGGGTTGGCGAGAGCGGGTCCGCGTTGTTGCATCCAAGTTTC
>CAZZVF010000221.1:0-5748 GCA_964657355.1 uncultured Buchnera sp. | reverse complement strand
CGATCTGGAGGAAAACGGCATCACGCTCGATCTTTCTGTGCCGGATACGCTCGTCATTGCCGGCGACCGCGACCTGCTGCAGCAGGCGGTGGCCAACCTGCTCGACAACGCGATCAAGTTCTCGCCGCCGGGCAGCCGCATCGCGCTGGCTGCGAAGTCCGCTCCAAAGCACGTCAGCATCTCGATCGCCGACCAAGGACCGGGCATTCCCGAATCCGACCGCCCGCGTGCCACCGAGCGCTTCTTCCGTGGCGAGGCAGCCCGCAGCACGCCTGGTTCGGGTCTCGGCCTGGCCCTGGTTCAGGCCGTCGCCCAATTGCACGAAGGCACCTTGCTGCTCGAGGACGCGGCGCCCGGCCTGCGTGCGACGATCCGTCTTTCCTCGACACTGCCCGTTGCACCACCGCCGCCCGACCAGCCAGCGTCGCCCACGCCGCCGGATTATAAAAGCGGCGGCAAAGCATGAACGCCCGTTCACCCGTGCCCCACGCCCTGGCAAGCGTTACCCTGTCAAAGATAGTGTCTGCATGATCGTTCCGGATTCCCGTATTGCGGCCACGCTCCGGCTGCTCGCACTCGCATGTCTGGCCGGCCCTATGAGCGCGAATGCCCAGGAGCCGCCGAGCTACGAACTCACCACAGACACCCCTGCCTATTGCACCCAGCTCGCGCATGACGTCGCGGCGCGGCATAGCGCCTTGCCGGAAGTGGAACGCCTGTTGACCGAAGGCGAGGCCATGTGCGGCCGCGGTCAGATCAGGGGCGGCATTCTCCGCCTGCGCCGTGCGCTGCTCATCCTGCACCATCGCGGCGCGCGCTCCGAACTGCAGCTGCCCCCGTCGCAAACGCCGCCTTACCAGGCATACACAGCCCCCGGGCCCGCGTATCAGGTGCCCCCATCCCAGATTCCGACCGTCCAGGTGCCGCCTCCGCACTAGACTAGCAGCGCGCCTATGCTCGAGCATCATCCGACCGGCGGCATCACGCCAGGATGCGGCGGCTTGCTTCCAGGATCCGCAGGAAACCTCGGGTGAGTTCAAAGCGGCCGAGATCATCGAACGGCGACCATGCCGCATCGTCCGCGTCGCCGCCGGCCACCGGTTCGCCGCCGACCCACAAGGCGCAGAAATCCAGTATCGTGTAGTGGAAGCGGATACGGCCCGCCTCGTCGCGATGCACGCTGTCCATGTGCCCAGCCAAATGGAGCACGCCGCAGGCGAGACCCGTCTCCTCCGCAAGCTCCCGCCGCGCCGCTTCCTCGGCCGTCTCGCCGAGGCGCTGCGCCCCGCCGGGCAGGCTCCATCGCCCCTGCGCCGGCGGCCGCCCGCGCCGGATCAGCAGCACCGACGGCTGCGGCGCAAGCCTGAGCAGGGCCACGCCGATGCCGACCAGCGGGCGCGCCGGGTATTCGCGTCCATCGCGGCTCATTTGCAGCACCGTTCCAAAGGAGCCGCCTTATCCCGACGCCAGCGTGCGCAAAGCCTCGCCGCGGGCGAACAGGCGCAGCAGCAGGCGCAGCGCCCGGCCACGCGGAGTCTGCAGCTTCGGGTCGCGATCGAGAATCAGTGCCGCGTCGCGGTTGGCCATGCGCAGCAGTCCTTCGTGCTCCACCGGATCCGCCATGCGCCAGCCCGGCGCACCGGATTGCCGCCGGCCGAGCATGTCGCCCCCGCCGCGCAGCCGGTAATCCTCGTCGGCAATGGCAAACCCGTCCTCGGTGTCGCGCAACAGCACCAGGCGCCGCCGTGCCGTCTCGCTCAAGCCGTCATCGTGCAGCAGCAGGCAGTAGCTCGCCGCCGAACCACGCCCGACGCGCCCGCGCAGCTGATGCAGCTGCGCCAGGCCGAACCGCTCGGCATGCTCCACCACCATGACGCTGGCCGCCGGCACATCGACGCCGACCTCGATCACGGTGGTCGCTACCAGCAGCCGCGTCTCGCCGGCGGCAAACCCAGCCAGCGAGGCTTCCCGCCGCGCCATGTCCTGTTGCCCGTGCGCTAGTCCCACCAAGTTGCCGAAGCGCTGGCGCAAATCGGCGAACCGCGCCTCGGCGGCCGCCACATCCAGCACCGCGCTCTCGGTCACCATCGGGCACACCCAGAACACCTGGTCGCCGCGATCGAGCGCCCGCGCGATGCCGTCGCAGATGTCTGAAACGGTCGCCATCGAATGCAACGTGGTCCGGATCGGCTGACGCCCGGCGGGCTTCTCGGCCAGCCGGCTCACCGTCATCTCGCCCCACTGGGTCAGCAGCAGGGTGCGCGGGATCGGTGTCGCGGTCATCACCAGCACGTCCGCGGTGCCGCCCTTGGCGCCGAACGAGAGTCTCTGGTCGACCCCGAAGCGATGCTGTTCGTCGATCACCGCCAGCGCCAGATCCTTGTACTCGACGCCTTCCTGGAACAGCGCATGGGTGCCGACCACCAGCGGAATGCGCCCGGTCTGCAGCCCGATCAGCGTGTTGCGGCGCGCCACTCCTTTGACCGAGCCGGTCAACAACGCCACCGGCACCGGGCTGATGGCCTGCAGCGTCCGATGATGCTGCCGGGCCAGCGTCTCGGTCGGCGCCATCATGGCCGCCTGTGCGCCGGCTTCCACCGCGCGCAGCATGGCCAGGGTCGCGACCAGCGTCTTGCCCGACCCGACATCGCCCTGCAGCAGCCGCAGCATCCTGCCGGGTGAAGCGAGATCCACGTCGATCTCGGCCAAAGCCGCTTCCTGCGACGCGGTGAGGCTATGGCCGAATTTCGCCAGGCAGGCGCGCCGGTGCCGCCCGTCGCCTGCCAATGCCCGCCCCGGCCGATTACGCTCGCGGGTGCGGACCCACGCGATGGCGATCTGGTGCGCCAGCAATTCGTCGTAGGCGAGGCGGGCGCGGATCTTCGGATCCGGGTGCTCGCGTGGCGCGTGCATGGCCATCAACGCCTCGGCAAATCCAGGCCAGCCGCGGCTGCGCATCAGCGCCGCATCGTGCCACTCGGGCAGTGCCGGCACCCGGGCCAGGGCCTGCACCACGGCCGAGCGCATCTGACTGGGAAACAGCCCGGCCGTCAGCGGCCATACCGGTTCGATCGCCGGGATCTGCTCCGGCCTGTCCTCGCTTGCGATGTAGTCGGGGTGCGGCATGGTCAGGCTGTCGCGAAAGCGGTCCAGCTTGCCGCTCACCAGCACACGGCGCCCGGCGACCAGCTCCTGCGCCCGCGCCGGCTTGAAGAACACCAGGTCGGCGAACCCGGTGCCGTCGGTGACGCGCACCCGCCATGGCTGGCGCGACGAGTCGGGCTTGCTGTGGCCGACCACTTCGACCGCGAGCGTCGCCACGGTCCCCGCCAGGGCATCGCGGATCGACGGCCGGTGGCGGCGGTCGACGAAGCTCTCCGGCAGGTGGAACAGCAGGTCGAGCACGCGCTCGCCCCCGGTGGCGCGGGCGAGCAGGGCAGCGCGCTGTGGCCCAACGCCCGCCAGCGACGTCTGCGGCGCAAGCAGCTGCTCCAGCGGAACCGCCATATCCGTGACCATTGCGGCCTCCGGCTTTCGCTCCTCGCGGTCTGCTGCACTGGCGTCGGGCACAGCCCCCGCTATATGTCAGCCGCATCATGGACGAAACCTCCGCAAACCCGGAGGCTGCCACTGCTCTGGATGGCCGCCGCCGCCGTCTCCTGTTTCGCGCCAATCATCGCGGGACGCGGGAGAACGACCTGCTCGTCGGCGGCTTCGTCACTGCGAGGATCGCGCGGTTCACCGAGGCCGAGATCACCCGGCTCGAGGTGATCATGGAAATGCCCGACCCCGTACTGGCGGATTGGCTGACCGGACGATCGCCGGTTCCCGCCGAATTCGAGGAGCCGATATTGCGCGCCATGGTCGATGCACGAGGAAAATAGCTTGCCCGGGACAATGATCTTCGCATGAACGCTGCCACCATCTACGGCGCCCCAGAGGGCTACGACGCACTTCTGCTGATCCGCCGCGCCGCCGAACACGATGGCACGCTGCTGCACATCGCCCGCGACGATAGCCGCATGATCCGCCTGGCCGACCTGCTGGCCTATTTCGCACCCGAGATCGAAGTACTGCGCTTTCCCGCCTGGGACTGCCTGCCATATGACCGCGTCTCGCCAAATCCCGCCGTGGTCTCGGAACGCATCGCGACGCTGGCCCGCCTGCTCGAGGCGCCCGAAGGCAAGCGCATCGTGCTCACCACGGTGAACGCCGCGCTGCAGCTGGTGCCGCCGCGCGCGGTGTTCCAGGGCGCCTCGTTGTCGCTCAAGGCCGGCAGCACGGTGCGGCCCGAAAAACTCACCACCTACCTCGAACAGCACGGTTACGGTCGCGCCGATACCGTCATGGAGCCGGGCGAGTTCGCCATGCGCGGCGGCATCATCGACATCTTCCCGAGCGGGGCCGGCGACCCGGTGCGGCTCGACCTGTTCGGCGACACCATCGAGAGCATCCGCCGGTTCGACCCCACGACCCAGCGCAGCACCGAGAAGACCACCGGCTTTTCGCTCCGCCCGGTGAGCGAAGTGGCGCTCGACACCGACAGCGTCGCCCGCTTCCGCACCAACTGGCGCGACCTGTTCGGCCAGGGCGCTGCCTCCGACCCGATCTACGAAGCGATTTCCGAGGGCCGCCGCTATCCCGGCATGGAACACTGGGTGCCGCTGTTCCATGAAAGCATGGAGCGGCTGACCGATTACCTGCAAAGCCCGTCCGTGACGCTCGACCTCCAGATCGAGGATGTGCTGACCGCCCGGCTCGAAATGATCGCCGACCATTACGACGCACGCCGCATCGTGCCGCGCGACGGCGAAGCCGCCTACCGCCCGTTGCCGTCCGAACTGCTCTACCTCGACCGCGACGCGTGGGATGCCATGCTGTCGAAATCGCCCGTGTTCGCCTTCAGCCCCTACGGATTGCCGGATGGCGCACAGGGCGTGGACGCAGGCGGCAGGCCAGGCATGGTGTTCACCCAATCGGGCGCCACCGCCGGCAACGACGTGTTCAAGCAACTCGCCGACCAGTCCAATACCTGGCGCGCGCAGAAACGCCGCACCATCGTCGCCGCCTGGACCCGCGGTTCGCGGGAACGCATCGCCCATCTTCTGCGCGAACACGGCATCCGTGCCGAGGCGGCGGACGAATGGCCGGCGACAAAGGCCCAGCGGCGCGACGTCATCAGCCTCATCACGCTCGGCCTCGAACGCGGCTTCGTTGCCGACGATTTCGCCATCGTCGGCGAACAGGACCTGCTCGGCGAGCGCATCAGCCGGCCGCCGCGCAAACGCAAACGCGCCGACCAGTTCATCGCCGAGGCGACCGAAATCGCCGAGGGCGATCTTGTTGTGCATCAGGATTACGGTATCGGCCGCTACGACGGGCTAGAGACGCTCAGCGTCGGCTCCGCGCCGCATGACTGCCTGCGGCTGATCTACGACGGCCAAGAAAAACTGTTTCTCCCGGTCGAGAACATCGAGCTTCTCTCCCGCTTCGGCAGCGAGACGCAGGGTGTGGCGCTCGACAAGCTGGGTGGTGCCGGCTGGCAGTCGCGCAAGGCGCGCATGAAGCAGCGCATCCGCGACATGGCCGGCGAGCTGATCCGGATTGCCGCCGAACGACGCGTGCGCGATGCCATATCGGTGGCACCCGCGGAAGGCGCATGGGACGAGTTCTGCGCCCGCTTCCCGTTCGCCGAAACCGACGATCAGCTGCGCGCCATATCCGACGTTCTCGAGGACCTGTCGGCAG
>CAZZVF010000220.1:0-5772 GCA_964657355.1 uncultured Buchnera sp. | reverse complement strand
GGCGCAACGCCCGGCCCGGATGGCGCCTGACCAGGTCATTGTTGTGCGTTGCCAGCACGACGGTGGTGCCCAGCCGGTTGAGTTCGCCCAGCAACTGCATGAGCCGCTCCGCCTGCGCATCGTCGAGGTTGCCTGTCGGCTCGTCGGCCAACAGGAGCGCGGGCCTTCCGATCACCGCGCGCGCAATGGCGACGCGCTGCTGCTCACCGCCCGAAAGCTCCGCCGGCCGGGCTTCCGCGCGCCGGGACAAACCCACCCAACGCAACATTTCACCGACATCCGCACGCAGCTGCCCCTCGGGACGGCCAGCCAGCCGGAGTGGCAAGGCCACATTATCGAATGCCGAAAGATGCGGCAGCAAACGGAAATCCTGGAACACGACGCCGATCTGCCGGCGCAGGGGCGGCAGATCGCGCCTACTTGCATGTTCGATGGCAGCCCCCAGCACGTTCAGCCTGCCCGTGGTCGGCCGTGTCGCCAGGGTAAGCAGCCGCAGCAGGCTGGTCTTGCCGGCACCTGACGGGCCGAGCAGCCACCGGAAGCCGCCGGAGGGCAGAAAGAAACTCACATCCTGCAATATTTCGGGTCCGTTACCGTAGCGCAGCCCGACACCTTCCAGCCTCACCATGTCTGCAGCCTGATCCTGTATCCGCGTGCGCCTGCCAACCGCGCTTGTGCCGTGCACCGAGCAGAATTGCCAAGCAGGTGAACTCCTTGCATCATGGAATTCAGAGGATTTTCATGCGGATCGACTGCCCATCCTGTGGTGCCGCCTACCAGGTGCCAGACGCCGTTCTTGCGGCACGGAGGGTGGTCCGCTGCGCCCGCTGCGCCAAGGATTGGACGCCAGAAAATTTGCCGCCCAGCCTCGGCCCCAGTTTCAGCATCGAGGCCGAACCTCCATCAATCTTCGCTGGCGCACAGGTAGGCTCCGTTGACGGTGACCCACAGCCCGGCAGCGCTACGGCAACGGTCCAACCACCCGGTGAACCGGGCGCCCCCCTGGAGCAGCCGGTACTACAAGCGTCCTTCGCGCCACCGGCCTTCCTCACGCGCCCACTGCCGAAGGCGCTCCCACCGCCGACGGCCCGCGCATCGGTCATCTACGCCTGGGCAGCGAGCGTCGCGCTGATTGCGGCAATGGGCGCTTCCGCCGTCACCTGGAGGGGCCCGGTGATGCATGCATGGCCAGCCAGCGCCCGCCTCTACGCCGCCATGGGCCTAAGCTGAGCGCCTGTTCTCCCCCTCCTCTGGCACACGCTTGGCGCACGCTGCGCGATCGGGCAAAGCCTGCCCAGGCACTTGGGAGACAGCAACAATGGCGGAAATCGCCTTTATCGGCCTCGGCAACATGGGCGGCCCGATGGCCGCAAATCTGGTGCGCGCAGGCCATGCGGTGCGCGGCTTCGACCTATCCGATGCCGCAACACAAGCGGCCGAAGCGGACGGCATCACCATCAAGCAGACCGCAAGGGATGCCGTCGCAGGCGCCGCTGTCGTCATCACCATGCTGCCCGCAGGACGCCACGTCGTCGGCGCCTATCCGGACCTGATCGCAGCAGCGACAACAGGCACCCTGTTCATCGACAGCTCGACGATCGACGTCGACTCCGCCCGGGCTGCCCACAAGCTTGCCGGGGACGCAGGCATGAGCTCCCTCGACGCCCCCGTCTCGGGTGGCGTCGGCGGTGCGCAGGCAGCGACACTCACTTTCATGGCAGGCGGGGAAGCGTCCGCATTCGCCATGGCCGAGCCGATCCTGTCTCAAATGGGCAAACGCGTCGTGCATTGCGGTACTGCCGGCGCCGGACAGGCGGCGAAGATCTGCAACAACATGATCCTCGGCATTTCCATGATCGGTGTCAGCGAGGCTTTCGTGCTCGGCGAGAAGCTGGGCCTGTCGCACGACGCGCTCTACGCCGTCGCCTCCACATCCTCCGGCCAGTGCTGGTCGCTCACCACATACTGCCCGGTGCCCGGCCCCGTGCCAGGCAGCCCAGCCAACCGCGACTACAAGCCAGGCTTCGCCGCCGCGCTGATGCTGAAGGACCTTCGCCTCGCGCAGGATGCAGCCGATGCGAGGGGTGCCCGCACCGAACTCGGCCGTCACGCCATGGAGATCTACACGGCCCTCGACGAAAGCGGCCACGGGGGCGACGACTTCTCCGGCGTCATCAACGCCATCCGGGGCGCGGGAACGGTGCCATGAGCAGCTATGAGACCATCCTCGTCGAGACGAACGGCCGGGTCGCAATCATCACGCTGAATCGGCCACAGGCGCTGAACGCACTGAATTTGCAGGTGATGAACGATGTCGTCGCCGCCATGACGGGCTTCGACGCCGATCCCGCCATCGGCTGCATCGTGCTCGCCGGCTCGGCCAAGGCCTTCGCCGCCGGCGCCGACATCAAGGAAATGCAGCCGCAGGGCTACATGGACATGTATCTGGCCGACTGGTTCGCCGGCTGGGACGCCATCGGGCGCGTCCGCAAGCCGATCGTGGCGGCGGTCGCAGGCTTCGCCCTCGGCGGCGGCTGCGAACTGGCCATGATGTGCGACGTGCTCCTGGCCGCCGACACGGCAAGGTTCGGGCAGCCGGAAATCAAGCTCGGCGTCATCCCCGGCATTGGCGGCTCGCAGCGGCTCGCGCGGGCGGTCGGCAAGGCCAAGGCGATGGAAATGTGCCTGACCGGCCGCATGATCGACGCCACCGAAGCCGAGCGCGCCGGCCTGGTCAGCCGGGTCGTGCCGGCCGACAAGCTCGCGGAAGAAGCCATAGCCACCGCCGCCGCCATCGCCGGCATGTCGCTGCCGATCGCCATGATGGTGAAGGAAACCGTCAACCGCGCCTTCGAGACCAGCCTCACCGAAGGTATCCGGTTCGAGCGCCGCGTGTTCCACGCAACCTTCGCCGTCGCCGACCAGAAGGAGGGGATGGCGGCCTTTACCGAGAAGCGGAAGCCGGAATTCCGCAACGGTTGATCCCGAACGCTACGCGGAGAAGGAGCGCGTCAGAACGGTTTCAACAGCCGGTCTATGTAGTCGAGTTCGTGTTGCGGGCGGCCGCGGTCGGCGCCACGCCGGCGCAATTCTTCCTGGATGGCGCGGCTGCGACCCTCTTCCATCTGGTCCGGCACCTTCAGGTTCGGGTCGTCGCCGGGCTTGCCGTTGCCATCCACGCGCCGACCCAGGGGATCGCGGCCGCGCTTGTCCTGACCTTGGCCTGCCTCGTCATCGCCGTCCTCGCCGCCTTGCTGCCCCTGGCTGCCGGGTTCCAGGCTCAGTTGCATCTGGCCGCCGCCCTGCTTGCTCATCTGGCGGGCCATGTCGCGGCCGCCTTGCTGAAGGTCGGCAATCGCGCGACCGACAGCCTCCGCGGCTGACCGGTCGTCCTCCTGAGCAAGCGAACTGGCAGCCTGTTCCATGTCGTGCCCGGCGGCGTCGAGGTTCTTCGGAACCTGCGTGCCGCTTTGCTGCAACGTGCCGCGAAGCGCGTCCAAGGCGCGTTGCAGGGCGCGCTGCGTTTTGGCATCGGCCTGCTGTGCCGGCGCCTTGTCCTGCCCTGGCCGCGCGTCTTGCGGCATCGCATCTTGTGTCTGCGGAACGATGGGAATGCGGCCGTCCTGCTGATCCTGCGTCGGGTCGTCCGTGCCGTCCTGGTGCTGGAAGTCGAAATTACGAAACTGCGGCGGCAGCTCGGGCATCGGCGCCGGAGCGCGGGACTGGGCACGGTCCAACAGGCCGGTTTCCCGCTTGACCATATCCTGCACGGCACCCATCAGCTGACGCCCGCGTCGATTGGCCTCGGCCTGCTGTTGCGCCTGCTCGTGGCTCATGATCTTGGCGTTGTTCAACTGGTCGAGCATCTTTTCAAGCTCGGCCATCTGCTGCTTGGCGTCGTTCATCCGGCCTTCGCGCGCCGCCTGCTCCATTTTGCGGATCATGCGGTCCATCGCGTTCGACGAAAGATGGTCCGTCTTCGGGTCGAAGTGCTGCAGGGCGCCGCGTTCGACCGCCTGCCGCGCCAGGTCCTGCAGGCGCTTGTCGAGTGCGTCCTTCAGCGCATCGAGCCGCTTCGCCAGTTCGCCGTTCGGTATCTTCCCGCGAGCCCGCTCGTCGAGCGCCCGATGCAGATCCTCGCGCGCCTCGGCGAGCGCACGCTGCGAGGCGTCGGGCAGTGCGCCATCGAGGTCGAGAGCGATGATCCAAAGCCGCGCCTCAGCCTGATCGAAGCCTTGCTGGGTCCTGTCGATGGTCAACAGAGCGGCGACCGAAGCCATGTTCAGGTACAGGCCAGTGGCTGCTCCGGGCTTCTTGCCAGCCAACGCACCGGGGGCATCCGCCAACGCCGAAAGATCGCTCGCTGCATCCTCCCGCGCGGCAGGATGCAGCGCCAGCCGCCGCCGCAAATCGGCGATCGCACGTGCCAGGGGATGATGAAAGTCACGCTGCGGCAAGGTGAAAACGACAGCATCCCCCGTCCCGCGCTGGCCGGAAACGTCGGTGGCAACCAGGCGCCCGCTCATCGAAACACCGGCATAGGGATTTGCCGAAAGGTCGGGGCTGGCCGACCCGTGAGCATCCCGGGGCGTGCCAGGGAGCGGAACCCGCACGTGGATCGTCGGCAGGTCAGGCCGTCCATCCGGCTGAAGTTCCGCCTGCAGCGACGCCACGCCCCAGCGTTGGGAGACCTGCCATGGCAACTGCGTCGCCAGCGACTTCGGTGCTTTCGACGGCGGCGCGGTCCAGGCTGCGACAGGCTGATCGTTGGCCAGCACCGTCAGGTTCCAGGATGCGACACCGCCGAAAAACCGGCTGATTCTGAGCGTCCCGCTGCGGTTCAGCACGGCTTCAGCCTGATAGCTGTCGTTGCCAAGGGCTTCGAACTTGCCCGAGGATCCCGGCGCGTGCAGATGCGGGCGAAAGCGACCGCCGGTCAGGCTGACGCTGAGCTTCGAGCCAGCCGGCACCGTGATGTCACCGCCCGCCTGCGACAGAAAGATAGGCGCCAGGCCGGTGTAGGAGGGCGGCTGGATCCATGCCTGTACGCGCAGAGGGGCGCCAGCGAACACGGAGGAAAATCCGGGTAACAGCGACGCCGCGAGGCGGCCCCCTGCATCGGGACCCGCGATTACGATCGCCGAGACAAGCAGCAGCACCGATGCCGAGCGCAGCGCGAAGGGATCGAGCGCGGGCAGAAGAGCCCGTGGCCCACGCAGTTGCAGACGGGACAACGAGGCAGCAGCCCGTCCCCGATGAACCGCCCACGCAGCCTGTTGTTCAGGCGCGAGCCCGGCGGGACGGTCGCGCAGGACTGCAAATGGCCGGTGCTGCAATCCGCTATCCAGTTCGAGCCGCCGTTCGGCCTGCATCTGGTGGGGCGCTGCCACGCGGTCGACGCCGCGCCACACCAGGAAGGCGAGCAGTGCGACGGCAACGATCAGCAGCGGCAAGTGCAGCCACACCGGCAATGTGTCGGCCGGCACCAGCATCGCGGCCCCACCCAGAGCGAAAATCACGAACAATGCCGGCCAGAATGCGCGCGTCAGGCATTCGGTCCAGAGCACCAGCTCCGCTGCAAAAACGCGTGCGCCGATCCTGTCGAAACGGAATCGGTGGAACGCCAGAGCGACCTTCATGCGGGAACGACCTCCCCTTCCCACAATGCCTCATGAGCCTGGCGGGCTTTGATCAGGTGAGTCCTGCCGCCATCGACCAGCACCTGCGCTCCGAACGGGCGGGAATTGTACGACGAACTCATCACCGAACCGT
>CAZZVF010000219.1:0-5789 GCA_964657355.1 uncultured Buchnera sp. | reverse complement strand
TCGGCTTCGGCCGAGCCGCATCCGATGTATCTGCCGGGTCATCAGCCCGCCAGGATCCAGGCGAAAGGGAACGAGCTTTACTATGGCGGTCCAGTGATTTCGCAGGTGAAGGTGGTGGCTGTCATGTGGGGCGCCGGCGTGAACGCCGGCGTGCAGGCTGGCATCGCCGGCTTTTTCACGGCAGCGACCAACAGCACTTGGTTCGACACTATGGCGCAGTTTGCGACCAACCTTAAGGGCGTGAATGGGCATAAGGGCACCAACCAGACGATCGGGCGCGGGACGTTCGAGAGCCTGGTCACGATCAAGCCGCACGACAAGTCCACGAACCTCAGCAACAAGGCAGTACAGAAGGAGCTCGTGAAGCAGATCGATGCCCACATCCTGCCTACAGCCGACGCGAACACGGTCTACATGATCTATTTTCCGCCCGGCATAACCATTACGCTCGGCGGCTTGCAGTCCTGCTCGTCGTTCGGCGCGTACCATGAGGGCTTCACAAGCGCGAAGGATGGCAGCGTGTTCTATGGGGTGATGCCGGATTGCGGCTTCAGCTTCAGCGATTTCACCTCCGTCTCGTCGCACGAGCTCGCAGAGGCGACGACCGATGCGTTTCCGACGCCCGGCTCCCATCCGCACTACCCGCAAGCCTGGAACACCAGCGACGGCTACGAGATCGGCGACTTGTGCGAGGGCCTGGACGGGACGCTGCAGGCGGGCAGCACGAGCTACACGGTGCAGCAACTTTATAGCAATACGATCGCAAACTGCACTTCGGGCAATTACACCAGTCCCTAACGCGTTGCTGAGTGGACGGCCCGGCAGCGAGACCTGGGAGTTCGAGGAAGGCCTCACAGGTCGGGCCAGCGCGCCAGGCCGGCAGCTTTCTGTTCCACCGTCTGCTCCGGCCAGTCGGCGACGCCGCGTGGGTGCTGCACCAAGCCGCCGGGGTCGGCGTAACAATCCACGACGCCCAGCGATCGTGCGCAGAACAACGGCGTCGGCGCAGGCGGTTGGCCCGGCTTGCAATAGGACAGGCCCTGATCCAGCCGGACGACCGAACAGTTCCTGCCACTGACGAGCGAGTAGGCGAGATCGAGGCCGTCCCTGTGGAACACGGCGATGGTCACCGCATCGGCTGCCGCGACGGCCACGAAAGGCGTGGCGGCGGGGTGGCAGGATGCCACGAAGGTCGCCGCTAAGGGCAGGAGCAACCGGCGGGAGCGGGAATGGGGGCGACGCATGACGGCATCATAGTCGCCACTGATGAACGGAGGGTTTCGCGTACGGCATCCCGCCGCTATGGTCCGGCCCCATTCGAGACGGATTGGACTTGCGTGCCCGATATTTTCGACGAGGTAGAAGAAGACCTGCGTGCCGAGCGTGCGCGAAAGCTCGCGCAGCGTTATGGCGGCCTGGGTGTCGGGGTGCTTGTCCTCATCCTCGTCGTCACTGGCGGTTATGTGTGGTGGCAACAGCGCCAGGCCGAAGCCGCGAATGCGGTAGCGGCCCGGTTCATCGCGGCGCAGAAGACCGCGGACGCTTCGGCCGGGGCGCTCGGCAACCAGGACCGCGCGCAGGAGGATGAAGCCTCGAGGGCCCTTGCGGCGCTGGCCGGCAATAGCCCTGCCGGCTACCAGGCACTGGCGCTGCTGCGTCTGGCTGCGCTGCAGTGGCAGATGGGCGACAAGGGCAAGGCCATCGACAGCTGGGCCACGCTGACGGCCGACCAGTCCGCCCCGCAATTGCTGCGTGACCTGTCGACGCTGACCAGCGGCCAGCACCAGGTCGACAGCGGCGATCCGGCGCAGGTGAAGCAGCAGCTTATGACGCTGACAGCGTCCGACAACCGATGGCGTCCGATGGCCGAGCAATCGATCGCGTTGCTCGACCTGCGCATGGGCAAGCCGGCCGAGGCCGCCGCCATCATGCAGCGGCTCTCGACCGACCCGGGGGTGCCACAGGGAATTCGTGAAATGGCGGCGGATCTGCTGACCACCATTGAAGTGCCCCCTTCCGCCACGCCCACAGCCGCTGCTTCGTCGGTCGCTCCGACAACGCCTGCTGTCGCCGCTCCGGCGGCGCCCAAGAAGTGATCCGCCGGCCGCCATCGACCCGTGCCACCAGTGCCCGCCTCACCAGTACCCGCCCCACAATGGATATTCATAGCGTGAAGCTTTCCCGACGCTCGAGCCTGCTCCTGCCCACGCTGCTGCCCGTGGCCCTCTCAGGCTGCGGTCTGTTCGACTGGCTGGGCGATGAAGAAAAGAAGTCGATCCCCGGGCATCGTGAACCGGTGCTGGCGCCGTCGCGCGGTCTGCAGATCGACGCCACCGGCGATGTGACGTTGCCTCCTGTGACGGTGAATGCCGACTGGCCGGAGTACGGCGGTGGCCCGACCCATGTCGGCGGCAATCTTGCCGGAGGCCTGACCAAGGCCTGGACTGCACAGATCGGCCAAGGTGGCGCCTACCGCGCCCGCCTCACCGCGCAGCCGCTAGTTGCCGGCTCCCAGGTGTTCACCATGGACACCAACGGCATGATCGCCGCTTTCGATCTATCGAACGGCCACCAGAACTGGCGGAGCGAGACCAAGGCCAAGAAGAACAAGAGCTCGAACCTTGGCGGCGGCATCGCTTGGTCCGGCGGCCGGATCTATGCCGTGACCGGGCGGGCCGAAGTTCTGGCGTTGGATGCTGGGAGCGGCCACATCATCTGGCGCGCGCCGTTGCCCTCGCCGGCCCGCAGCTCGCCTACAGTCGTGGGCGATGCATTATATCTCTGCACCATCGACGATAATCTTCTTTCCGTCTCGACGCAGGACGGCAAGGTGGAGTGGGCCTACCAGGCAACCCAGGGCAATACCGGCACACTCGGGCAGGCAGCACCTGCGTTCAGCGACGGCCTTGTGGTGGCTGGCTTTGAATCGGGCGATCTGTCGGCCGTGCGCGCGGACAGCGGCACGCTCGCCTGGACGGACAACATGGGCGGTGTGAAGGGTACGTCCGGGCTGGCGGAATTCGCTAGCGTCCGGGGCGCATCGGTCGTGGATAACGGGCTGGTTTTTGCGATTGGCCTTGGTGGCCTGATGGCGGCGCTCGACCTGCGCTCCGGCAGGCGGGTCTGGGAACGCGACGTGGCGGGTGCGAACACGCCCTGGATCGCCGGCGACATCCTCTATGTCGTCAGCACGGAGCAGAAGCTTGCTGCGGTGAGCAAGGAGGATGGCACGGTGCATTGGGTGACCGACCTGCCGCGTTTCCGCAATCCGAAGCGCACCAAGGGGCTCATCACGTGGAGCGGGCCCACCATGGTGGGCGGTAAGCTCGTGCTGGTCAGCGACAACGAGAAGATGGCCATCGTCGATCCGATCACCGGAGCCCTGGTCACCAGTTCGGATCTCGGGGAGACGGCCTCGGTCCCAGCTGTCGCGGCCCAGCGCACGGTGCTGGTGCTGACCGATGATGCTACGTTGACCGCCTACAAGTAGACGCGCCTGGCGAGGAGCCGGCCGCATCTGCAGAACCGTGGATTCCTCGCATCGTGACCCTTCCCGTCGTCGTCATCGCCGGCCGGCCTAACGTCGGTAAGTCCACGCTGTTCAACAGGTTGGCGGGGCGGCGCTCGGCCATCGTTTCCGACACGCCCGGCGTGACGCGCGACCGCAAGGACGCCGAAGCCATGCTGCGCGGGCGCAATGTGCGGCTGGTCGATACCGCAGGGCTGGAGGAAAGCGACCCGGAGGCGATCTACGGCCGGATGCGCGCTTCGTCTGAGACAGCCGTGGCGGGCGCCGACCTCATCGTGTTCGTGATCGACGCCCGGGCGGGGATCACGCCGGCGGACGAGCATTTCGCCCGCTGGCTGCGGCGACAGAACCGGCCAGTGCTGCTGGTGGCGAACAAGGCTGAGGGGCGTTCCGGCATTGCCAATGCCTTCGAGTCTTATTCGCTCGGGCTTGGCGACCCGCTGGCCGTCTCCGCGGAGCATAACGAGGGCATTGCGGATCTCATGCGCGAGATCGCCGACATGCTGCCGCCGGAGCCCGAACTGCCGGAGGAGGAGGAAGGTACCCGCCCGCTCAAGCTCGCCATCGTGGGCCGTCCCAATGCCGGCAAGTCGACGCTGCTGAACCGGCTCGTCGGCGAGGAGCGCATGATCACCGGGCCGGAGCCTGGGCTCACGCGCGATGCGGTCTCCACCATCCTCGACGATCCTGCGGGCCCGATCGAACTCGTCGATACGGCGGGCTTGCGCAAGCGCGCGCGGATCGAGGCGGCACTGGAGAAGATGTCGGTGTCCGCCAGCATCGAAGCGCTGAAGATGGCGGAGATCGTGGCGCTCACCATCGATGCCGCCGGCGGGCTGCACGAGCAGGATCTGCAGATCGCGCGCTTGATCGAACGCGAGGGCCGCGCCTGCGTGCTGGTGCTGAACAAGTGGGATGCCGTCGAGGACAGGCAGAAGACGCGGCAGGCCATAAGCGACCGGCTGGAGACCTCCATGACGCAGATGCGTGGCATCCCGGCAGTGACCGTCTCGGCCATGACCGGGGCAGGGATGGACAAGTTCCTGCCGACGGTGCGGGCAGCTTACACGGTCTGGAACACGCGGGTTGCGACCGGCGCGCTCAATCGCTGGTTCGAGAACGCACTCGAACGCCATCCGCCGCCGCTTGTGGAAGGCCGCCGGCTCAAGCTGCGCTACATAACCCAGGCCAAGGCGCGGCCGCCGACCTTCCTGATCTTCGGCACCCGCGCCGAACAGATGCCCGAGGATTACCAGCGCTACCTGGTCAATGGCATGCGCGAGAGTTTCGCTCTGCCTGGTACGCCGATCCGTATCCAGGGGCGCGGCACGACCAATCCGTATGCGGACCGGGAGGAGCACTGAACGCCATGCCGGCCACCACCCGCGCCATCGATGCGAACGGCCTGCGCTTTGCCATCGACGAGGCCGGGAGCGGCGACCGCGTTGCGTTGTGTCTGCATGGCTTTCCGGAGAGCCGGTATTCTTGGCGGCATCAGTTGCCGGCGCTGGCAGAACTCGGGTGGCACGCCGTGGCGCCGGACATGCGGGGTTATGGGGACACCACGCGCCCGGTTGCGAAAAGCGCTTACCGGATGGACGCGCTGGTCGAGGATTTGGCCGCCCTGTTCGACGCGCTTGGAGCAAAGCGCCGGCTGATGATCGCGCATGATTGGGGCGCCTTGATCGCCTGGGAGTTCGCCATTCGCAGGCGCCTCCCACTCGACGGGCTGATCATCATGAACGTGCCGCATCCGGCGGTTTTCCGGCGCGTGCTGCGCAGGTCACCGCGGCAGCTGCTGCGCTCATGGTATGTGTTCTTCTTCCAGCTCCCGTTCCTCCCCGAAGCGGCCCTCACCGCTGCCGGCGCGCGCGCGATCGGCCAGGCGTTTTCCGGCATGGCCGTGGACAAGAGCCGCTTTCCCAAGGAGGTACTGGACCATTATCGCCAAGCAGCACTGAAGCCGGGCGCTGTGACGGCGATGGTCAACTACTACAGGGCCAATATTGGCGCGCTGGCGCGCAACGAACCGACGCCTGCGATTGAAATCCCCGTGCTCGTGATCTGGGGTGAGCGGGATACCGCATTCGGCCTCGAACTCACCGAGGGATACGAGCCCTACGTGACGAACTTCACGCTTGAGCGGCTTCCTGGCGTATCGCACTGGGTGCAGCAGGAGGCGCCCGAGGTGGTGAACGCACTCATGGAGTCGTGGCTCGGCACGCACCTCCCTGCGCCTTGAACGAGGCGTGGGGACACC
>CAZZVF010000218.1:0-5792 GCA_964657355.1 uncultured Buchnera sp. | reverse complement strand
AGGTGGCGCCCTCGCCACCCATTTGCGTGGCCGACATGGTGTTCCGCTCCGGCATGGCAGCCGCCATGATGTGGCAGCCGATGCCCGCGCCGGCGATCGAGCCTTCCGGCACGCGCGTCGACGTATTATGCGGACAGCCCGCGCAGAAACTCGGCGGCCGCAGAAGATCCTTGACGCCGAATGAGATCGTGGGAACCGGCGCGCCGAGCGGCTTCATGGTCTCGAACCGCGCCCGCAATGCGTCGTCCTCGATCCGCCCGCGCAGCCGTCCTGCCAGCACGTGCAGCATCAGGTCGGGGTCGAGTTCGCCTACTTCGCGCAGCAGCGGTCGGCCATGTTCGTCGAGCTTGCCGGTCAGCATCGGCCGGCGATCGGCCGGCTGGTTGTACAGAATGGTCGAAATCTGGTCCTCGATGATCGGGTGTTTTTCCTCGACCACGAAGATCTCGTCGCAGCTTTCTGCAAAATCGCGCAGCCGTTCCGGCTCGAGCGGCCACACCATGCCGACCTTGTAGACCGCGATGCCCAGCGCCGAGCAGCGCTCCTCGTCGAGCCCCAGCCCGCGCAGGGCCTCGACCACGTCGAGATACGCCTTGCCGGTGCTGACGATGCCCATGCGGTTGCGCCGCGCGCCGCCCCAGGCCAACCGGTCCAGCTTGTTGGCACGCACCCAGGCCTGAGCCGCGGGATGACGCTGCTCGAAATGCCGCGCCTCCACCTCCAGCGCCGAGCCGTTGCGCAGCCGCAGGTTCAGCCCGCCCGGCGGCATCTCGAAATCGGTCGGCAACACGAACGGCAGCGTGTCCATGTCGGCCGGGATGGAGGCTCCGCCCTCGACCGTGTCGGTCAACGCCTTCATGCCCATCCAGCAGCCGCTGTAACGGCTGATCGCCCAGGCAGCGAGGCCGTAGCCGACCAGTTCCTCCACCGTCGCCGGGTTCAGCACGGGCATGCCGAAATGGATCAGCGCCAGGTCGCTCTGGTGCGCCAGCGTGGACGAGCGCGCGCCGTGGTCGTCGCCGCACAGCGCGATGGCGCCGCCGTATTCGGGTGTGCCCTGGTAGGACGCATGCTTCAGCACGTCGCCCGACCGATCGACGCCCGGACCCTTGCCGTACCAAAGCCCGAACACACCCTGGTATTTGGGGTTGGCGATCAGCCCGACCTGCTGCGAGCCCCACACCGCGGTTGCGGCCAAATCCTCATTGATGCCCGGCTGGAAGGTGATGTCGTGCCCCTGGAGGTGCTTCTTGGCGCCCCACATGGCCAGGTCGTAGCCCCCGAGCGGCGAGCCGCGGTAACCGGATATAAAACCTGCCGTGTTAAGCCCTGCCGCACGATCCCGGCGTTTTTGCAGCAATGGCAGACGCACAAGCGCCTGGATCCCGGTCAGAAACACCCGCCCGTCGAACCGCGCGTATTTGTCGTCGAGCGTGACGGCCAGCGTATCCTGCTGCTCCATCGGGCGCGTCAGCGTGGTTGCCTCGAAGTGCTGTTCTGTATCCATGGGCCAGTAAACCTCCGCCGGGGGCGCTTCTTATGCGAGCCTAGCACCCTACCCACTGCAACAATTGGGGGCGCGTCAAGCATACAGAACAGACGGAACGAAATTGATCGATCAGCGACGCCCCGGTGTTCAGCCGGGCAAGATTGCACACAGAATCACCGCGTCCGCGTGCTAATCCGCCGCGGCCCCGCCATACCCGGCGCCATACGCGCGTAATCGGACGGCGGAAAGACCGCGATTTGCTACCGGCGGCGCGGCCGCTCGTGCCGCGCCGCAACGTCCTCCCGGCGCCGGATGAACCGAGTCATCGGGCTCCAAGGCTGGTTGGCCGGATGATTACCAGACCCAGCAGCGGGCCGGCCTTACCCCGTAAGGGCTGATACGGCCGGGGCGGCAGGCGCAGGCGCCGAGGGACGAGGTGATGGCGAGCAACAGAACGATTGAAACGGTGCGGCGCATGGAAGCCTCCTGGAAGAACGGCCCCCATATCGGCCGCTGATGTGACTGCATTGGGGCGCTTCGGTTGCGGAGTGCAACAGCAGGCCGGTTTGGCGAAGTCCGGGTGCGGCATCACCTATTTGGAAAAAACGGTGCCTGCGCTCATAAGCCGCCGCCGATCTGCCGATGCCCCCTCTTCGACCGGAGCTCGAACCCGTTGCGCCTCACCCTTCTAGCCGCGCCGATCTGCCTTGCGGCCACTCTCCCGACCACAGCCGTCGCCCACGCCATCCTGGTCGACAGCGTGCCGGCGCCGCTCGGCCACGTCGCAGTCGGCCATCTGGGCCTGGTTTTTCGCTACAACAGCCGCATCGATTCCGGCCGTTCGCGCCTTGCCCTGATCTCCCCCGATGGCACAACCAGACGCCTGGACACGGTGGCTGACCCCGCCCCCGACCTGCTGCGTGCGGACCTCGACCTCCAGCCGGGCGAATACACGCTGACCTGGCAGGTGCTCGCGGTCGACGGCCACATCACGCGCGGCCGCGTGCCGTTCACCGTGGACGCTGCCAAGCAGGCGAACCAGGGCGAGACCACCACCGGGAACCACTGACATGTCCCGCCTCGTCGACCTGATCGGCTATTTTGGCATCCTGCTGCACGGGCTTGTCATCGTCAGCCAGTCCGTGGCCATCGGCGGCGTGCTGTTCCTGATCATGCTGGCCCGACCCTACGAACGCGTCCTCGGCCCCGATCTGGTGCGCCGTGTGGCTGCCATCGCCGTCTGGAGCGTGCTCGCTCTGGCCGGCATCGAGGCGCTTAACCTCGCCCTGCAGACCGCCGTGCTGGTCGACACGCTCGATCTGCCGGTCAGCAACATCGTGCAGGCCAGCTTCGCCGTCGCTGGCATCGCCAAGACGATCCTCTCGGTCGTCCTGGCCGTTCTGCTCCGGCGCAATGCCGGCGCGCCGGCACTGCTGGTCACCGGGTTCGCAGAACTTGTCGCCGCCACGCTCACCACGCACGCCGCGGCCCGCCTGACCGACAGCGCGCCGCTGCTCGCCTTGGAATTTCTGCACCAGCTCGGCGCCGCGATCTGGATCGGCGGCATCCCCTGCTTCGTCATGGCTCTGGCCCGGCTGCACGACGGCGGCGCACTCCGCCTGGTGGGCGCGCGCTTCTCCCGCATGTCGATGGCGGGCGTCGCCTGCATCCTGGTCTCGGGCGTGACCATGAGCATGTACTACATCGGCTCGTGGCAGGCGTTCTACGGCACAGCCTACGGCGTCATGGTCGGCGCCAAGATCGGCATGTTCATCATGCTGCTCGGCCTGGGTGCTGCAAATTTCTTCGTCACCGAGCGCATGCGCCGCAACGAGGCCGCCCCCGTGCTGCGCCTGCGACGCTTCGCCGAAGTGGAAATCGGCATCGGCTTCACCCTGTTCTTCGCCGCCGCCTCGCTCACCTCGGTTCCTCCCGGCATCGACCTCACGCAGGACCGCGCGACCTGGGCCGAAGTGGTGGCGCGCGACCTCACGCCGAAATGGCCTCGCCTGGTGTCGCCCGACCACGACAGGCTCGCCATCCCGGCGCTCCAGGCGCAGCTCGACCAGGAAGCAGCCGCCCGTGCGCAACAGCCGCGCGCCGCTTTCGTCGAAGGCTCCGGTGAGCTGCCCCCGCGCAATGCCGACGACATCGCCTGGTCGGAATACAACCACCACTGGTCGGGCCTGTTCGTGCTGGCGATCGGCTTTCTGGCCCTGCTCAACCAGGCCGGGCTGCGCTGGGCGCGACACTGGCCGCTGGTGTTCTTCGGCCTGTCCGCATTCCTGTTCATCCGGTCCGACCCGGAAGTGTGGCCGCTCGGCGACATCGGGCTGATCGAAAGCCTGCGCGACGTCGAAGTCGTCCAGCACCGCGCCTTCGCCATGCTGCCGCTGATCTTCGGTATCTTCGAATGGTGCGTCCGCACCGGCCGCCTGAAGTCCCGCGCGGCAGCCCAGGTCTTCCCGCTGGTCTGCGCCGGCGGCGGCCTGCTGCTCCTCACCCACAACCACACCATAGCGAACGTGAAGGACGCACTCCTCATCGAGTTCACCCACACGCCGCTGGCCCTCACGTCGATCGTGGCCGGCTGGGCCCGCTGGCTCGAGTTACGCCTCCCCCAGGGAAGTACCGCGCGTGTGGCTGGTTGGATCTGGCCGGTATGTTTTGTGCTGATCGGGTTGATGCTGGTGTTTTACCGCGAGGCTTAGGGTAGCTCGCGCAAGTTAAGGAAGGCCTTTCTTTTCTGAGGAAAAGAAGCAAAAGACTTTTCGATGGCTGTCACGGTTCTATCCTGCGCTGGGCGACTTGGCGGCCCTGGTACCCGAATGGGGTAATCTGTCGGATAAAGATGCTCGCCAAAACAAAGAGCAAAACTGTTTTTCGATCAAGGTGAATCGGAAAAAGCTATCGGGCGTTATTCTACCAGGATTTCGAAGCGCACCGTTCCCGACAGCGTCTCGCCGGGCTGCAACACGACCATCCCCTGGTCTGGCGTCTCGTCCATCCTGTTGATGGCGTCGGGCATGTTGCTGACCGGCTCGATACCGCAAAAGGCCTCGCCGACCGGCGTATAGACCTGCAGGTGGTCCAACGGGGCTTTTGCCGAAATCCGCATGCCGATGCCGTATTCGGGCCAGTGAACCGTCACCCGCCCATCCCAACCCGAGAAACAATTATCCACCAGGTCCGCCCCGATCGCCTTCGGCGCGTCGAATTCCAGTGCACCCTCGACACCGATCTCGTCGGCCGGCAGTGCATCCTTGTCGTTCGTCCAGACGGTATCGGCGTTGAACTCAAGCGTCGTCCGCGGCGTGCGCATCAGGTAGGGATGCAACCCGATCCCTGCAGGCCATGCACGAATGTCCGTGTTCATAACACGAAGTCCGACAACGAGTGCATGTTCCTCCAGCGCGAGCACCTGCTCGGCCCGATACGCGAACGGCCACTCGGACGCAGGGTCCCGCCCGTAAGGCGGCGGTGCGTGTTCGAGCACCAGCTTGGCGCGCGACCCATCGTCCTCCTCCACGCGCCACGAACGCATCCAGCCATTGCCGTGAATGGTGTGCGGATGGTCTCCGAAATTCAGCGCAAGGTGGTGGCGTTCGCCCGCAAATTCGAATCGTCCCCATGCCACACGGTTGGCAAACGGCACCAGCGGATAGCCGGCCAGCGCACACCCAAGCTGCGCAGCGAGGCGTGGGTCTGCTACCGGCTTCAACAAAGCCAGATCGCCCCACTTGAACGACGCAATCGCGCCACCCAGCGCAGGATCCAGCGTGACTTTCAGCTTCCCTGCAATAAGCTCGAGCACGACTAGCCCCTTTTCGCGGGTGGAAATCCTCGAAGCGTCAGCGCCGCGCACGTAACGCGGTTGCTAGCGTGCCGTCGTCCAGCACATCCAGAGCGCCGCCGATGGGAACACCCTGTGCCACCCGGGTGATGTGGAGAGTGCGCCCCTCGAGCCGGTCCGCCAGCCAATGCGCCGTCGCGGCGCCATCCACCGTTGCACTGAGCGCCAGGATCACCTCCTGCGCGCTGCCGTCCTCCAGCCGCGCCAACAGCGGCGCAAGATTGAGGTCTTCCGGCCCGATGCCAGACAACGCGGAGAGCGTGCCGCCAAGCACGTGATACAGACCTTCGAATGCGCGTCCGCGTTCGAGCGCCCATAGATCGCCTACGGTCTCGACCACACAGATAATGCTGCGGTCGCGCTCCGGATCGGAACACACGCTGCACGGGTCGCGGCTGTCCAGATTGCCGCACACCGAACACACTTTCACACTCGCCGCCGCCGCATTCA
>CAZZVF010000217.1:0-5817 GCA_964657355.1 uncultured Buchnera sp. | reverse complement strand
GGCTTAAAGCAGCTTTAATTGGGGGCGGGATTACTGGCGGTTGGAAGCAGCACTGCTCGGGACGCCAGAGACGTCACGCGAAAAATCCGGTAGGTTTCTGCGATGACACCGCGGCGGCCGCGCTGTACCGTGGCGAGCAGTTCCGCATCGGCCCAGAGCTTCGGATCCGGGTCGCCATACTGGCGCAGGCTGCGAACCAGGATGCCGCTTCGCCCCGCAAGCGAGACTTGCGGCAGGGCGAATCTGTGCCATCGGGCCTCCTGGCTGACCACATCGCCGCGCAGGCGGAAGGCGAGTTCGCTCGCCAGGCCGTATTCGTCGGCGGCGACGAAGTCCGCGTGGTGCTGCAGCCGCTCAACATAGACGGCACCGGCGAGGTCGCTCCAGCCGGCGAGGCGAATGAGCGTGAAGTCCAGCGCCCGCGGGAGTTTCAGCGGCGCGAAGGCGGCCTGCAAGAACACCGCCATGGCGATGACGAACCCCAGGGCCGCGGCGGGCTGCCAGAAGCGCCGAGCGTAAAGGGTGGAGGCGAGTGCAGCCCCAGGGTAGACGATGGCAGGCCAGTTCGCCTGCACCCGGTCGCCCAAGGCATGCTGGACGAACACCAATGCAGGCAGCAGCGTGACTGCGGCAAGCAACAGAGCGGTGGGATCGCGGTGCCACGCACGCCTTGCGGCTGCGGCAAGGCCGGCCACGAACACGCAGAACAGCAGCGGCGTGGCCAGGCCCACCTGGCTTGCCGCCAGTTCGCTCAGGAAGCGGACGGCGTCGTAAGGATGCCACTCGCCGGTGCGGCCGCCCTGCTTGGCGAAGCTGGCCCAGCCATGCGCCGCATTCCAGACGACGACCGGCGCGAACAGCAAGCCGGCGAGGGTGGCCCCCGACCAGAGCTGCCACGATCGCAGCCCCTGCCGCGCCGTCGGCACGAGGACCAGCCAGAGCAACAAGGCTGGCGCCAGCAGGATGGCGGTGTATTTACTGTCCAGCGCCAGGCCCGATGCGAGGCCCACCGCGAGCCACCATCCCCCATGGCCGGTGCGGACCAGCCTCGCGAGGGCTGCCAGAGTGGCCGTCCAGAAGAACAGCAGAGGCGTGTCGGGCGTCATCACGACGCTGCCGACATTCAGCAGGAGCGTTGCGTTCAGCAGTGCGGCGGCAATCGGGCCCGCATGCCGGCCAGGTGCGAGGTCCTCGGCGGCACGGGCCAGCAGCAGCGAGCCGGCCAGGGCGGAAAGCGGGCCGAGCAGGCGGATGCCGAACGGAGTTTGCCCCGCGAGCAGCGTGCCCAGGCGGATCCACAACGCCACCATGGGCGGGTGGTCAAGATATCCGGGCGCCAAAGCATGCGACCAAACCCAGTAATAGGACTCGTCGGCGGATAGCGGCATGCGCGCCGCCACCAGCAGCCGGATGGTTGTGACTACGAGCAGGGCGATGCGAAATGCCGCGTTTGTCCGGATACCTCGTCGGGGCGGCGCAGGCCGATGGGGCCTCACAGCCGCAATCAGATGGGAACGCCGGTCAGGCTACAGCTGGTTCGGATGGTCTGGAGGGTCTGGATGCGCGCGACGTTGGCCATCTCGGTCAGGCGCCGGGTCAGCTGGTTTTCCTCAGTCGTATCCCGCGCCACCAGCCTGAGCAGGAAGTCGCCGCCGCCACGGATCATGTGGCACTCGCGCACCTCCGGCCAGTCCGCCACGGCGGTCTCGAAGCCGGTCAGGACCGCCTCGCGCTGTGTCTCGAGGCCGACAATGACGAAGAAGGTCACTTCCCAGCCGAGGCGCTGCGGATCGGTATCCGCATGGTAGCCGCGGATGATGCCTTCCTCTTCCAGCCGCCGGACGCGGCGCAGACACGGCGGCGCCGAGATGCCGGCCCGCCTGGCCAGTTCCACGTTGGTCATCCGCCCGTCGCCCTGGAGCTCGGAGATGATGCGGCGGTCGATCGCGTCGATCTCCGGCAGGTCGGTCATGGCAGGCTTCATCGCGTTGCTTGTCCGCCCGCCCGGCGCGGGTTCTGGTGAAAGGGTGGGATTCGCGCAATATTATTACATCGTGCGGCGCGATCCAAGAGCGTCGGCGGCAAGCTGTTCTTGCCGCAGCGCGGCATGCGCACGATATTCGCCGCATGCCACAAACACTGCATACGCCCGTTCTCGTCATCGGCGCCGGTCCGGCTGGCTACACAGCTGCGATCTACGCGGCGCGCGCGAGCCTGCGCCCGATCCTGGTCGCCGGCCTGCAGCCAGGCGGGCAGTTGATGATCACCACGGATGTGGAGAACTACCCGGGCTTCGCAGACTCGATCCAGGGGCCGTGGCTGATGGAGCAGATGGAGGCGCAGGCGCGCCACGTCGGCACCATGATCATCCACGACCTTGTCATGGCGGTGGATTTCTCGGGCCATGAGGCGGGCAAGCCGTTCCGCTGCGTGGGCGACTCGGGAGACATCTACCTCGCCGACACCGTCGTCATCGCCACCGGCGCCCAGGCACGCTGGCTCGGCCTGCCGTCGGAGAAGACCTACCAGGGCGGCGGCGTCTCGGCCTGCGCCACCTGCGACGGCTTCTTCTATCGCGGCAAGGCGGTGGCGGTCATCGGCGGCGGCAACACTGCGGTGGAGGAGGCGCTCTACCTCACCCATCATGCGGACCGCGTGACGCTGATCCACAGGCGCGACAGGCTGCGCGCAGAGAAGATCCTGCAACGCAGGCTGTTCGAGCACCCGAAGGTCGATGTGATCTGGGACACGGTGGTGGAGGAGATCACCGGCGGCGGCACGCCCGCCGTGGTGACCGGGTTGCGGCTGTCCAACCTGATCACCGGCGAGCCTTCCACGCTCGACGTCGACGGCGTGTTCGTCGCGATCGGGCATACGCCGAACACGTCGGTGTTTGCCGGCCAGGTCGATCTGGACAGCGAGGGCTATGTTCGGACCGAGCCCGGCAGCACGCGCACATCGGTGCCGGGCGTGTTCGCGGCGGGCGACGTGCAGGACAAGATTTTCCGCCAGGCGGTCACGGCAGCCGGAACTGGTTGCATGGCGGCGCTGGAAGCGGAAAGGTGGCTCACCGAACACGCGCCGAGTCGCGCATTGGAACACGCCTGATCGCGATCGATCATTCCGGGTAGATCATTCAGGTCAGGACGAGCGGGAGAGACAATGGATTGGGATAAGTTGCGTGTCTTCCACGCCGTCGCGGAAGCCGGCAGCTTCACCCATGCGGGCGACACGCTCAACCTGAGCCAGTCCGCCGTCAGCCGGCAGATCTCAGCACTCGAGGAAGCGTTGCAGGTGCCGTTGTTTCACCGCCATGCACGCGGCCTCATCCTGACGGAGCAGGGCGAGAGCCTGAACCGAACGGTCCGCGAGGTGTTCGCCAAGCTGGCCATGACCGAGGCGCTGCTGACCGAAAGCCGCGACAAGCCGGCCGGGCGCCTCAAGGTGACGACAACGATCGGCTTCGGCAGCAATTGGCTGGCACCCCGCCTGCAGGCGTTCCTTGAACTTTATCCCGATGTGTCGGTCAGCCTGCTGCTGGCTGACGGCGACCTTGATCTCGCCATGCGCGAGGCGGATGTGGCCATCCGCATGCACCCGCCGAAGCAGCCCGACCTGATCCAGCGGCATTTGTTCGAAATCGAGTGGCATGTCTGCGCGTCGGTGGCCTACCTCGCCGCGAACGGAACGCCGGAGACGGTGGAGGATCTCGACCGCCACAAGCTGATCCTGTTCGGCGACTACCACCCGCCGGTCGCCGACATTAACTGGCTCGCCACCGCCGGACGCCGCACCGGCCAGCCGCGCCGCGCGGTTTTGGAAGTGAACAACCTGTCGTCGATCGCACAGAATGTTCGCGCGGGTGTCGGCATCGGCACGCTGCCGACCTGGATGGCTGCCGAAATGGACGGGCTGACCAAGCTGCTGCCGCACGTGCCGAGGCCGAAAGTGGATTGCTTCTTCGTCTATCCGGAAGAGCTGCGCCATTCCAAGCGCGTCGCCGTGTTCAGGGATTTCCTGCTGGCAAGGCTGCAGGCGAAGGACTGATCCTCACCTGCTTCCGGTTCAGTTCGGCGGCATTCAGTTTGGTGGCATCCTGGCAAGTCCCGAGAGAAACTGCGCCTGGCGGGTCGAAAAATCCTTTTCTTCGGGTGATCCGGCCACCACGAGGTTCAGGCTGGGATTTTCACGACGCAGTGTCGCGAGCGGTTCGCCGAGTTTCGTCGTATCCAACGACTGCGCGTCAAGCTGGGCGAATTTCCAGTTCGAGCCGTCGGGTTGTGCGAGCAGGGTGACGCGGTCGGCGATCTCGTCGCCCTGGTGATTGGCGATGGCGAGCGAGAACGCCGGCATCGGGCCGAGTTGCTTGTCTTTCAGCAGGCCCAGTTTCTGCGCAAAGGCCTCGACCGCCTGAATCCTGGCCGTTCGCATCTTCTCGGCGCCGAACACCGCTCTTTCGAAATCCTTATGCTGCTGCTTGGCTTCCGGCGTTACGGCGTAAAGGTCCTCGGCTGTACGCAGGGTCATCCGCGCAATGATTTTCCACGAGCCGTCGGGCAGCTTAGACTCGCCGAGCTTGGTGATGGACTCGTAATCGGTGGTGATGGCGCGCACCGACAGATAGGGTGGCAGCTGGTCCGAAAAATAGTGGCTGACTTGGTCGTCGGCCGGCTTTTTCTTCGGCGGCGAACAGGACGCGGCAGTCAGGAGTGCGCCGGCGAGGGCGAGGTTCGCGAGTGTACGGGCGCGGATCATGCAATGGCTTTCGATCGGTGGGAACCGTCAGGTCCTGTGTTTGGCTGCGATGTCTCGGTAGAATTGCTGTTTGCGTTCCTCCTGCTCGGCATTGCGGAAACGCCGGACGAGATGATGGATGTGCGGGCCGCCGCGGTCACCGCCCAGTGCGGCTGCATCGAGCGGCGGATTGCCGGCGGGAATGTCACGCACGGTCTCGTGCACGGCCCCGGAATAGCGCACACGGCGATCCGCTGTGTTGCGCAGTAGCCGGATCTGCCGGTCGGGATACGGCCGCACCTCGCCTGTTTTCTCGGCGCCGGTGTAGTTGTAGCGCGGCAGTGCATAGGCGTCACAGCCCGGTTGAGCCATCAGCGCGAACAGCTTCGCATAATCCTCCCGCACCATTTCCTCGTCGGCGTCCAGCATCAGCACCCAGTCGATCGCCGGCGGCACCATGTCGAGTGCGGCGTTGCGCATGTCGGCGAACCGGCTGTCGAACACGTCGTGCGACTTGGCGTCGATGCTGTGCGGAACACCGCTTTTGCGCAGCAGGTCGCGCGCGAGCTGCTCCGTGTTGTCCGACGATCCGGTATCCAGCACGACGACGTAGCTGGCGATGGGCAGCACGCTGTTGAGCATGTTCTCGATGCACACCGCCTCGTCGCGCACGATGCAGGCGATGGCAAGAGTCGGCTTGCCCGCTTTCGAGGGCGTTGCGATACGGCCGGCGGGCTGTGCGTAGCTGACCGGCATGTGCCAGCCGCCATGCCAGTTCAGATACAGTCCCGACCATGCGAGCGCCGGCTCGCCGCCATGGCGTGCGGAGATGCTGCGGCTGAGTGCGGCGGCGTCGAAGCCGGGGGCGTCCGGGCCAGAGACGATGACGGCATGTGCGGCGAGGCGTGGTCGCAGGGCATCCATCCAATCGGCATCGGCGGGCCGGTTGGCGAAGACCAGCGCACCGATGGTGAGCGAACGTCCGGCGAGAAAGGTGCTGAGCCCGGCTGCATCGAGCGCCATGCGGAACAGCGGCGCTCCGCCGGCGAGGCGTGAGACGAGGGGCACCGCGGGAGGCAGGCC